>JAEYYQ010000223.1 GCA_023428365.1 Pseudomonadota bacterium
GGTTGGTGGTTGGGCTCTACGACGGCCCGATGATGGCGGTGAACCATGCGCGCCTCGCTCAACTCAACTTCACAGAGGCCAGGCGTGCTGTGGAAAAGGCGATCGTGCTGCGCGAGGCGGCTAGCGTGCAGGACTTTAAGGTCATCGAGAGTTCATTGGAGCAGCTCTCCCTCAATCTGGGCATTGTGCGTGAGCGCATGACGGCTGCCGCCGAGTTCAATGACAGTCTCGACAAGCTCAAGCTGCTCTCGGATGAATGGTACAAGACCGGCCTTAACTATCTCAGGCCGCCTGCCACCGGGTTGACCGAACTGCCTCTGCCGCAGGAAGTGATAGCCAAGGGCAACGAAGTGCAGGAGGCGATGGATATTATTGTCGAGTATGCCAGCGCCTATGGACTGAATTTCCGTTCGGCCGCGGAAGCGACCGCGGCAAGCTCGAAGACGAACTTGATGGTGTGCGCAGTGGCAGTCGTGCTAGCGGGCCTTGCGTTGGCATTCTTCATGGCGGCTTCATTCAGCCGCGCCATCCGCCACGCGATGAGCATCTCGGAAGAGATCGCCAGCGGTAACTTCACCGTCGAAATCAAGACGAAGCGTCGCGACGAGCTCGGTCGCCTGCTGGTCTCGCTCGACAAGACCCGCGCTTCACTCGACGAAACGGTATCCGGCATAATCGTTGCCGCGAACGAGGTCTCGAGCGCCGCTGCGGAGATTGCCATTAGTAGTACTGACCTGTCGCAGCGCACTGAAGAGCAGGCCGCGGGTCTCGAGGAAACCTCGGCGACGCTGGAGACGATCTCCGGGACCGTTCGCAAGAGTGCCGAGAGCGCGCAGCGAGCCAACGAGTTCGTGTCCGGCATGCGCAAGATGGCCGATGACAGCAGCGAAGTGGTCGGTACTGCGGTTGCCGCGATGGCCAAAATCGAGGAATCGTCGCATAAGATCGGCGAGATCATCGTCGTGATCGACGAGATCGCGCGGCAAACCAACCTCTTGGCCCTCAACGCGGCAGTGGAAGCCGCGCGCGCAGGCGAGACGGGTCGCGGTTTCGCCGTGGTCGCTGCCGAAGTGCGCAATCTCGCCCAGCGCTCGGCTCAGGCCGCCAAGGACATCAACGGCCTCATCAGCAACTCCTCAAACCAGGTCAAGAACGGCGTCGAACTGGTCAATCGCACGGGCCACGCACTCGATGCCATCACCGACTCGATCCGCAAGGTGTCTTCGATCGTGGCGGAGATCGCCACGGCAGCGGGAGAGCAGGCCGAAAGCATCGATCAGGTGAAGCAGGCGCTGCATCAACTCGACGAAGTCACTCAGCAAAACTCCGCGCTGGTCGAGGAGAATGCCGCCACCGCCAAGGCGCTCGATAATCAGTCGGTCAGCATGTCGGAACGGGTGGCTGTATTCAAACTCAGGGACGGGAGCGAGGCTGACGGCGTAGAGGCGGGTGGCGAGCCACTTGCCGCCGCGCCAGAGCCTTTCGCGGCGCGTCCGGTACGGGCCAATCAGCGCGCTGCCTAAGGCCCTCCAAGCAGGGCCCCCTCAGGCCGGCCGGCCTCCAAAGGCATGTCAGGCCCGCCAAGAGCGCTATTGCCGGCACGCAGGGCGGGTATTACCCTGCGTCTTGACGCTTGACCGGGAAAAACGACCCCCCTATAAGGCACGCAACGAAAGTTCGGACGACGCAAGCAATGCGCAATATTATTATTCTCGTAGTCAAGGTTCGGACACTGGCCGGGTAGCCCACTGCTACCCTCGGTGAGTGTCCGGACGTGGCCCCTTCGCGGGCCTTTTTTATTGGCTGCAGCAGAAGCGACAGGACGAGCGGAAAAGGAAGCCGATCATGACCAAGCACACGGCGACGAAGGAAACCACCGAGCCCCGGCAGATGACCGGCGCCGAGATGGTGATTCAGGCCATGGCCGATCAGGGGGTGAAGCACCTGTTCGGTTATCCGGGCGGCGCGGTGCTTCCGATTTACGACGCGCTGTTCGCGCAGAAGGACGTTCGCCACATCCTGGTCCGCCATGAGCAGGGCGCCGTCCACGCTGCCGAGGGCTATGCTCGCTCGACCGGGAAGGTCGGTTGCGTGCTTGTGACGTCCGGCCCCGGCGCCACCAACGCCGTCACCGGCCTCACCGACGCGCTGTGCGACTCGATCCCGCTAGTCTGCATCACCGGCCAGGTGCCGACGCATCTCATCGGCAACGACGCCTTCCAGGAATGCGACACGGTCGGCATCACGCGGCCCTGCACCAAGCACAATTACCTGGTGAAGCGCATCGAGGACCTGCCGCGCATCCTGCACGAGGCCTTCCACATCGCCGCCAGCGGCCGTCCGGGCCCGGTCGTGGTCGATATCCCGAAGGACATCCAGTTCGCCACCGGCACGTACTCGCAGCCGAAGGAATTCCCGCACACCGGTTATCATCCCAAGGTGAAGGCCGATCCGGCGCCAATCAGGGCGGCGATTGAACTGATGGCGCGCGCCAGAAAGCCGATCTTCTACACCGGCGGCGGAGTCATCAATTCCGGCCCGCAGGCCAGCAAGCTGCTGCGCGAACTGGTGCAGGCGACCGGTTTCCCGATCACCTCGACCTTGATGGGGTTGGGGGCCTATCCGGCGGCCGATCCGCAGTGGCTCGGCATGCTCGGCATGCACGGCACGCTGGAAGCCAACATGGCGATGCACGATTGCGACGTCATGGTCTGCGTCGGCGCGCGCTTCGACGATCGCATCACCGGACGTCTCGATGCCTTCTCGCCTAATTCGAAGAAAATCCACATCGACATCGATCCGTCGTCGATCAACAAGAACGTCCATGTCGACATCCCGATCATCGGCGATTGCGCGCATGTCCTCCAGGACATGCTGCATCTGTGGAAGTCGGAGAAGAAGCAGGCCGACAAGAAGGCCGTGAGCGACTGGTGGAAGCAGATCGACAAGTGGCGTGCCCGCAAGTCGCTGGCCTACCGGCCGTCGAACGAGGTGATCAAGCCGCAATACGCCATTCAGCGGCTGTTCGAGCTGACCAAGGACCGGGACACATACATCACGACCGAAGTCGGCCAGCACCAGATGTGGGCGGCTCAGTTCTATCACTTCAACGAGCCGAACCGCTGGATGACCTCAGGCGGCCTCGGCACCATGGGCTACGGCCTGCCGGCGTCGGTCGGCGTGCAGCTCGCGCATCCCAAGGC
>JAEYYQ010000283.1 GCA_023428365.1 Pseudomonadota bacterium
GTCGTCACTCACCTTGATGTGAAACCGATCATCGCCAGTCGTGCCCATCTCGGCGCGGCCAGAGAATCCGGTCTGGAACAGCAGGCTTGCGGTATCCGTTGGTTCGGCCTTGTTGATTTTAAGCTGATGTCCAGCACCGTCGTGATTGAACAACGACGCGGCCGACGACAGCGCCAGCCGATTGATCGTGTCGGCCGTCGCATTTACGCCGACCAGATCGACCGGATTTGTTCCACCACCGGCGCGATCCCACGCGGTTCCATTCCAAGCCATCAGCACGCCGTCATCGGCAACCCACGCGATCCATCCGATGCGTGGCGGATAGAATGCCCACGCCCCATCCTGGAAGGCGGCTATCCTGCCGTCCTGCCCGACCCAGTCGCCGGTTGCATCGGTGCCGACGATGTATCGCGCTCCATTGTCCGCGGCATCCGGCGGAGCAGTCAGGCTCATTGTCACCACGGACAACTGCACCAGCGCATCGAGAAACCGGATCGCTTCATTATGCGTGACATGCTTCTGCGCCTGCGCCGGCATGATGTAAGGCAGCGCGAGATTTGGGGTGGTATCGTCGGCCATGGCATCCCAGCTCAATCAATTGCTCACCGAAGACTACGGGTTCGAACGCGCGCGGGGATAAGTCGCGAACGACACGAGGCGCCATCTGCTCTTGGTCGGGGCGATTAGCATGGCTATTCCATTGCCCCAGCCGCTACGGCGAGCCGCCGAAATTCTCAGTCGCAACGCAAGTTTCCGGGCGCACCTGCCGGAACGCTACGGGCGACGACCTATCATCGTTTCCCCGGCGAACAATCTTTCGATCCTGAGGCCTGGCGAAGCGCGGTTTGACCCGTTTCTCTTCAAACTTGCCGATCGCTTTGTACGCCGCAACAGTGTCATTTGGGACATCGGCGCGAACATGGGTGTCTTCTCTCTGGCTGCAGCGCACATCGCAAGTTCTGGCAATGTTCTGGCCATCGAGCCGGACCCGTTCAATCTGCAGCTTCTCAATCGGACGCGCGCGCTTCCCACCAATGCTGACTTGCATCTCGATGTTCTACCGGCCGCCGTCAGCCACGAGATGGGGACCGCGAAGCTGCGAATTCCAGAACGCGGTCGTGCCGCAAGCTCACTCGACGGCGCTTCGAATGGGACGCAGATGGGTGGCGTGCGAGCCGAAATTAGTGTGAACACCGTGACACTGGACTGGCTGCTGACACGCTATCCCGCACCTGATTTCATCAAATGCGATGCCGAGGGGGCTGAGCACTGGATCTTGCGTGGCGGGGAGCGACTGATGTGTGAGGTGCGCCCAACAATCATCTTTGAACTGACACATCCTAATGCTGAAATCTGCGCAGCCATTCTTCAGCAGCGGGAGTATGTCGCGTACTGCGCTGTTGCAGAAGATGTTGCCCCACCGCTCGCGGATCTCAGCTCGCACACGGAAATTCTTGCAATTCCCCGCGAACGGATGCGCTCGAATGTAAATGGTTCAGGCGGTGAAAGTGCGTAACCGCCCCACGAACACACTCACTGACGCAATTGCCGACATGAATGTCCTCGGCCCTGCGCTTCTGTTCGGGCTGTCCATAACATTCGAAAGCAGGGTTTTACTTGTCGCGGGCCTCGCCTGGGCAGCGTGTGAAGCAATCTTCCTGTTGCTCTCAAAACTCGTCTTGAAGCTGGACCGCTTTTCATTCGTAGCCATGACCGGTGCCGCAACGTCCGCAACCTTCCTCGGCGGCGCTCTCCCGATCCAAATCGAAATCCTATTAGCTGGCCACGCTGTTACCGCGCCGAGCGATGCGCGCTATATATTCAATACAGATACCACCCTCACGGCTTCGGTCGCGTTGTATTTGACGGCTTTTCGCTATGTCTGCGGGATTTTCTCCTGCTGGGACACCCCGCATTGGCAGCGTGCCCTCGGAGAGCTTTCTACTAAACTATCTCGATCCTCGAACCGAGAACTCGCAGTCACACTTTCAATTGTTGTCGCCGCGGCCGTGCTGATCGCGGGGCTGTTGAGCACAGGCCTCATCGCCGTGAACACCGCGCACGTTGGCACCGGCGAAAATGCTGAAATGCCGATCTGGCTATCGCTCCTATTCACCTCTCTTCCGACATTGGCAATGGCATCTGCCATCGTGGTCGCTTCGGCTAGAGGGCAACTGCTGTCACAAGCCATCGCGATTTCAGCGATTGCAATTGTATTGGTTTTCGCGTTTGCCTTTGGCAGACGCACGTTCCTGTTCACATTTCTGCTCGTGATTGCAGTCTGGTTCTGGCTGCGCCCCGATACCCTCAAACCACATTTCATTTTCATTGCAGCGATCAGCAGCGGCCCCTTGCTGCTCGTCGCCTCCACGATTTTTCAAGCCGCACGATTGGCTCAGGGCGATATCTCGATCGTCGTGGATAGCCCATCGCTTCACGAAGTTCTTCTGTCTGATGCTTTCCAGGCGCGACTGCCCTTTGCTGCCGAGCAGGCTTGGTCGGACTTCGCATCGCGCGCTTATTCGATCAGCTTCTTCGTCGACGTCTTCGAACGTTTCACGCCGCAGCAGGCCATGATGGGAGAGCTGTTTGCATTCAGCGGACCGCTACGCGCCATCCCTAGCCTTTTTTGGCCTGAGAAAACCCGCGTGCTGGCGGACTACGCCTCACCCGAGCTTCCCGTGCAGCGCATGCTCATGTTGTACGAGACTGACCAAGCGATGCCGATGGCCGTCATTGGATATGTCGACTGGTGGATTTTTGGTGCCATCATCGCCCCTGCGATCGTCCTCGCGATCAGCATGGCTTTCGTGACTCTGGCGTTATGGTCGCATCATGTCATTGCTAAGACCGCAGCCATCTCATCGGCCATTGTCATGGCCTGGAACGCCGAATTCGAATTTGCGGCAGCGTTCGTCTATCTCCGCTTCGTCGTGATCGCCCATCTGACATTCGCGATCCTCGATGCAGTGGCCTTGAAGCGCACCATCGCTCGGGCCAGTCATTCGCCGTCGCGATCATGAGGGAAGCGCTGCGAAAATTTCTGCGGTTCTCGGCCATTTACGGGCCACGTCGCGCACTGTTCAAAGCCTCCGGAAGATTGCGCCTCGGCCGCGCCCGGTTTCTCGGTATTCCGCATCAAAACCAGCCGCGCGATATTGGCCTGATTGGATGCGGGCAGTTTGCTTTCGCGACAATCGGCTATGTCATCGCGACGCGCTTCGGTAATCGCATCGCGGCCTGCTACGATATAGACCCCCAGGCGGCGGCCACGCTGGCGCATTTTTATGACGCTGCGGACTGCAAAGCCGCGCACGCGGTTATCGGCAATCCGGACGTAAAAACCGTCTACATCGCATCGAACCACAGCACGCATGCCGATTACGCAGTTGCGGCCTTGCAGGCGGGAAAGACCGTCTACGTTGAAAAGCCAATCGCCGTCAGCCAGGATCAACTGCAGCGATTACTCGCAGCGCGCGATGCATCAACCGGGAGGCTGTTTGCGGGATATAATCGTCCGTTCTCTCCGGCAATTCGAGAATTGAGAGCACTTTGCCAAAAGCCAACCGGCCCGCTGACGCTCACCTGTACCATCGTCGGCCATGGCATCCCGGCCGATCACTGGTATCGCGACCCGGCAGAAGGCACGCGTGTATGCGGCAACCTCGGACACTGGCTCGATCTGGCGATCCATCTCGTGAGCTGGCGGAATCTACCGAACGACTGGAAAATTTCTTGCCGCTGGAGCAACGCCGCTGAGCGAGACGACAACCTCGCCGTCACGCTGACCAGCAGCGCTGGAGATCTCGTCAGCATTGTTATGACGTCGCGCAGCGAACCATTCGAGGGCGTCCAGGAGACGATCTTCCTGCAATGGGGCGATGTCATCGCGACGATCGATGATTTCCGCAGCATGTCCGTCCGCATCGGTTCGCGCCTGGTACGCAAATCGTATCGGCCGAAAGATGTAGGACACAAGGCGGCAATCCTTCAGCCGTTCGAGGGCCACGACCGGGATTTCAGCGAAGTCGAACATTCGACGGAACTGATGCTCTGGATCGCGGAGATGGTGCGCGACGGTGTAGAGGAGGCGCAGATTACCTTCTCATAGCGGCCGCCCTAAAGTGTTCACCGCTACAAGAGGTTCTTGCGAATATTGGCGCGATATCGCTTGGATGCGGAAACATAAAGCGCCGGGAGAAATCCGATTGCGCCCCAGATTGCTCCCGCACTGATAAATCCAAAGATCGTTGGAGACAAAACCAACCATAGCGCTCCCCACGCAACCGCCGCGCTCCAAATCGCAGCAGCAGAAAACATCCCGACACAGATCAACAGGTAGCGAACATAACCAGCATCATCCTGGCTGGCCCGACGCGCCAGCATCGGCAGCACGACACCGAGTGCAATCGCCTCACCGAGCGCCAATCCCGCCGCAATCCCATACAATCCGAATGGCATCGACAATGTCCCGGCCGCCACCAATCCGAGACCAAGCTGGACAAGCCCGGACATCGCTGACGGACCGGGCAGGTTGACGTAGCTGAGCACAGCAGCAATCGGCAGCGCCGGAACGATCAGAACCGTGGGTGCCAGCAGCCACAGCAGGACGCCGACGTCGACGAGTTCCGGCTGCCCGCTCCAAATTGTTACCAGCGGTGCGGCGAAGATCACCAGACCGCTCGCCATCGCTCCAATCGTTCCACTGAGGAAATGGCCAAATTCGGGGTTGGTGCGCGAAACCGCGGCGGCATCGCCCGCATGCCGAGCAGCGGCGATTTCAACGCCAACCGATAGCGTCAACATCGTCGCAATCTGGCGGGTGAAGTTCACCAGCGTCCGCGCCAGGATAAAGCTGACGAGCGCGCGGCCGGAGTAACCCAGCAGACCGATCATCAAAACCGGCGCCTGCAACCACGCAACGGGTGTGCCCTGCAAAAGCGCGTAACCACCGGCTTTCGGCAGCAGATCGCGCAGCTCGGCCGTTGTAGGACTGGCGAAACAGTAGCGGAGATCGGGATATCGGCGGCGCTGATCCCACAGCATCATGGCCCATCCGAATGTGAGATCGACAGCCATATAGAGAGCCGCTGCCATCAATGGACCGGCGCCGATCACAACCGCTGCGCCGACGAGCACGACCCCGGACGCGACAGGCAGGAGATCAATCCAAAGGCCGACCGCAAACTGTCCACGTCCGCGATAGATTTGCGAGATGCTGCCGCGAAGCACCCGCAACAGCGCTGCACCAGCCAGGAGAACGAAGATCAAGCTGGCTTCGCCTGACGTGAGGCCCTTGAGAGAAAACTCAGCACTCAAGTCGACGGTGAAAATAAACAGCAGAACCAATGCGGCCAGAACCGCCCCGATGACGGTGTAGGTTGTCAGGGACAGCCCGAGCATCCGCTGGAAACGTGGCGCGTCGGCCTCCGCGTGCGCCCTCTGCCA
>JAEYYQ010000377.1 GCA_023428365.1 Pseudomonadota bacterium
ACCGGCCACGTGCAGACCAGCCGCCGGAGCCAAGAGGGTCTCTGCGCGGGATCCTCGGGCAGCTCGGCAACGATCACTTCGGGGGCCAATCGGCGCATGGCCTCACGCTCGTGCGGACTGTCATCGATGAACACGAAGGTGTCGAGCCCGAGGTTGAGCTCGCTCGCAATGCGGCGAATATTTGCCGGTTTCGGTTCCCAATTGATGGCACTTGCCGCGAAGTCACTTGCCTTCAGCACCATCCCTGGGTGACGCTCGAACGCCGTGATGGCATCGGGATTGTTCTTGCTCAGAGCGACAAGGAGGAAACCCTGACGCTTAAGCCGGAGGCACTCCTGCTGGAAAGCCTGGAACGCATTTCCGGGGAAGTCCTCGCCGCAGACAAGTCGTTCGAGACCGTCGTCGCCGTAAACGCCTCCCCAGAGGGTGTTGTCCAGATCGAGTGCCAGAACCTTGGCCGGGCCGTGCGAAACCAGAGACCACGCGTTGGCAAAAGCGCATGCGAGCGCCCGCGTTGCCTCGGTGGAATAGGCAATCCGGCCGTAGAACCACAGCTTGGGATCGTGGCGCTGCGACGAAGCGATATCCGCGAGCGCATGGTCAGCGTCGACCACCAGAATATTGCTGTATCGCTCTGCGACCTCCCATAAGCGCCGATTTATGAGCTGCACGGCATTGCGAAGTCCCGAGATGTGCCGGCTGTCGAGCAATCCCGCTGTCGGAGCCAAAGGAACCGGTATTGAATTGATCAACAAGTGAGCAGGCGTGGACCTGGCGAACACGGTGAGCGCATCGCTGAGCATGTCGGCGCGCTCGACCAGCAGGTCCCAGATCTTTGGCGCGGGCATACGCCAGTCAGCCCCTGCGAAACTGTCGAAATCGAAAAGGAGAATATGTGCCTCGGCCGTGGCATTCGGCTCCAGCAACGCAGCAAGTGCGCCACCGAAATCGGATTGCTCGATGAGCGCATTGCGTCCGACTCTGCCAAAAGCTGGACCAAGATCGATCGCAAACGTATGCGTAGTCGAGAAGCCGGCAACCCGAATCCGCAGAGTTGGCAGAGCGGCAAGATGAGAAGCCAGCTTCGGACGGATCGGTCCGAGCGCTTGTGGCACACGCGGCCAAAACGCCAGAGCTAGGTGACAAGCCTCGTCCAACCCTCCAATGCGCACCAGTCGTGCGACGATGGCTTGTGCGATTTCCGGCTCGATGTTGGCGATATCGGCAAGAGCGCGCAGATCTCCGGTAATGGCGGCTTCGTTCTTTACCACGACCTCATTGAGCACATTGAGCACGCGCTGGTCTGGCGTTTGCGCCATCTCCACTGGAACGACGTGGCCTGCAAGCAGGAAGGCATTGACGAGCGTGCGAGGCACGGATTGCTTCTGGCGCACCAGTTTCGCGATTATGTTCGCAACGCGAGCGGCATCGATGCGGGACCAGTCGACGGCTTGCAGAAGGATGCGGCGAAGAGCGGCTTCAGGCGCATGATCAATCGCCGCCTCGATGACCTGGTCGAATGTCAGACCATCTGCCGCCAAGCCAGTTCCGGAACCGGACACCGCAAGCTTCTTAGACGATAGCGTCATGCTGACCTCAGATCATCGTCTCACCGCCGGTCACCAGCAGGTTCTCGCCGGTAATGAATGAGGCGTAAGGTGAGGCGAGCAGGAGTGCTGCCCCCGCCACATCTTCGACGGTGGCAAGCCGGCGCAGAGGTGTGCGCGATACCATGGCATTCCGCACCCGGTCCGGAACGTTGGCCGTAAGATCGGTGTCGACTATCGAGGGCGATATCATGTTGACCGCGACGCCCTGCGGCCCGAGTTCCTGCGCAAGGTTCTTGCTCATGGCGTGAAGCGCGCTCTTGGCGGCAACATAGGGCAGCCAGTGATGTGACGTCCTCCCAAGTGCTGCCGAGCTGAGGATCACAATAATTTTTCCCTTGCTTTGCTTGATCGACGGCAGGAGCTCCCGCGTCACGCGGAACGCACTGCCGACGATGTCTTCATAGGCCGAGCGCAGGTCCTCCCACGAAAGCTCAGTGAAAGCCGCCGATTTGATCTTGGGGCCTGCGTTGTGAACGAGAATATCGAGCCCACCGTTCGCGCCAATATCTGCCGCGAGTTGACGGACGTCGGCATCGTTCATGACATTGGCTTTGATCAACCGACACATTCCGCCAGCGGCCATAATCTCCTGCTCGAGGGTTTCTGCCGCCGCTCTGCTGCGATGGTAGTTGACCCAGACGAACGCTCCCTGATCTGCAAAAAGACGCGCGATCGCCCGCCCAATTCCCCGCGAGGCACCTGTCACGAGAGCGGTGCATCCATCGAGCAATCGGCCTTTTGGAAATAGCGGAATATCAGCCTGCCGGGGCTGCTCTTCGGTCAATCGCAGAACCTTGACGAGCGCCGTCCCTCTGAGGACGCAAGTGCCATCAGCCTTGGCTATCGTCGTATGCAGCGTAACGAGGCGAGTCTCTTCGTCGATCTTTTCCACCGTTGCACGCGCCTCGACCGTCTCGCCGACGAAGACGGGGCGGGTAAACTCGATGCTTTGCGAAACGTAGAGTGCTCCGCGCCCGGGGATCTTGGTGCCGACGAGGGTGGACAGCAGGCTTGCGTGAAGAAAACCATGCACTACGCGTTGCGCAAATTCCGTACGCGCAGCAAATTCCTCGTCGACATGAAGCGCATTATAATCACCCGATAGACGCGCAAACGCCGCCACGTCCTCGGCCGTGATGCAGCGTGACAAGGTCTCGGTCTGGCCAAGTTTCAGCTCGTGTAAGCGATCCATCCGTCGTCTGCTTTAACGCACCTTCATATGCGATTGGGCGAGGATCGATATCCAATCGCGCGTGCGGGGATCTTGACTTTGGTTAAGTCCACGCACCGCCACCCTTGTTAGAAGGCCAGGCGACGTGCGGGAGTTGTCTTGCCCTATTTAAACGCAAGAGGCTCTCGGAACTTTTGCGCGATGCGTTGGCGCCTTGAATAGGACAGCAGGGATGGCTTCAACTTTCGAAACCGTCGCCCGGATCATCTCGTCGACGGGCGGTGTTCCAATAGAGACGATCACGCCCGATAGTCACGTGATGAAAGATCTCGAGGTCGATAGTCTCGCGTTCCTCGATGTCACATTTGAGATCGACCAGGCTTTTGGAATACGGCTGCCGATTGAGGATTGGCTGCAGAATGCGGATGGAGGCTACGAAGGCGAGAAGTATTTTATTTTGCGCAACCTTTGCGGTCACATAGATGAAATCTTAGGCGCGGCAGCACCGACCTGATCGGATCAGGCCATGCGCCTCGAATTTTTCCAAATGCTCGACCGGATAGAGCAGCTGAATATGGAGACGGGTTCGCTCGTTGGCCGGGCTAAGGTTCCCAAGACGAGTCCTGTATTCGAGGGTCATTTCCCGGGCCATCCTTTAATGCCCGGCGTTTTGCTGCTCGAGACGATGGCGCAGGCTGCCGGATATCTGCTGCTCACGCTCGGTGGCTTTTCGCGCATGCCGTTCTTTGCCAGCGCCAAGGAGGCGAATTTTCGTTCCTTTGTGACTCCCGGCAGCGATCTCAGCGTCCATGCGACGCGCGTCCATGACGGTTCCGGATACGCGGTGGTCGACGCTTATATTCTGTGTCACGGCAAACGCGTTTCCGACGCTCGCCTCACCATGCGCAACGTCCCGTTTCCGAGCGTAGCGTTGGAGCAGCATGTGCGCCGGGAGGGTGCCCGGCTCCATCTCGCTCTTACGGCTCGTGCCTGACATGCCAGCGCGACGCACCGAAGTGTGGATCACTGGGATCGGGCTCGTCAGCTCGCTCGGAGAAGGTCTCGCGGAGCATTGGGAGCGTTTGGGTCCGCACGCTATGCCCGCCGTAGCGGTAGACAGTGTGCGCCATTCCCCATACCTCATTCATCCCCTGGTTTCGCTCGACTTCACCAGACAGATTTCGAAGACGAGCGATCAGCGTCAGATGGAGCGATGGCAGCGGATCGGTGTTTATGCCGCCGGCCTCGCGCTTGCTGACGCCGGCATCCTCGGTGATCCTCTGCTGTTGGACAAAGTTGACCTCGCGATTGCCGCCGGAAATGGGGAGCGCGATGTCGCCTTGGATACTCGCGTCCTCGAGGCCGCTGATACAGATGAGGTGCCAAGGGGTGGGCTCAATCAGCGCCTCATGGCGGGGTTGCGGCCTACGTTCTATCTGGGTCAACTTTCCAACCTTCTGGCCGGAAATATCTCGATCGTACACAAGGCGACGGGCTCCTCTCGTACTTTCAAGGGCGAGGAGATGGCCGGTGTATCCGCGCTTGAGGACGCTGTCGCACGGATTGCTGCCGGCCAGAGCGAACTGATGCTCGTGGGAGGGGCCCTCAATGCCGAACGGGAGGATCTTCTCCTCAACCTGGAGCTCGGCGGTGCGCTGCTTCAGGGCAGCTATCGACCGATCCGGGCACGGACCGAAGCGGGCGGCGGCATGGTTCCGGGCAGCATCGGAGCGTTCCTGGTTCTCGAGGCTCCGGAGCATGCCAGGATTCGCGGCGTCAAACCCCACGCAAACGTTGGCGCGGTCGCTTCCGACAGATCGCGCCGCAAACCGGGTGACGCCGTAGCCTCAGCCCGGAGACTGCTGCAATCCTTGGCGCCGCTCATCGACGATCGTCGTCCACTCGGTGTGCTGAGTGGAGCAAGTGGAGTCGAGCCGGCAATGCAGGAGGAAGCTCAGTTTCTGAAAGAACTAGCAGGCGAGAGCCTCGATATTGCTGTTCGCGCCTATGGCAGCATGCTCGGGCATGGCATCGAAGCGCATTTTCTCACCGGAATTGCACTTGCAGCCCTGGCTTTGTCTAAGGGCTCTTTTTATGCGCCCTTCGACGGGACAGAGCATGAGCGCGAGATACGACCTGGAGAATGCCGGCAGATTCTCGTGACCAGCTTCGGTCATTGGCGTGGCGAAGCCCTCGGCCTCATCGACGCGATCCCAGAGGGCGCATCGTGAGCCAAACGCGTCGGGATCATAAAGGCCGACCGGTTGTCGCTATCACCGGAATTGGGGTTGTAACTTCCCTTGGTCTCGGCACGACCGATAACTGGTCGCGACTGTGCGCGGGGGAATCGGGTATCCGGCCAATCGTCCGTTTCCCCACCGACGGCCTGAAAACCACAATCGCCGGCACCGTCGATGCGCTTCAGGTCGAGCCTTATTCCGCGTCAGATCTCGCGACGGTAACAGCCGAAGCAGCCGGCCGCGAGGCCGTCGCTCAGGCAGGAATTGGTCAGCGCGGCGAATTCCCTGGACGTCTTATCGTGGCAACATCACCCTCCGAGCTCGAATGGCCACACCTGTATGCACTCCATGCAGCCGGAGATGGCGCGGCGCCGGGATACACGCGGCTTCTCGCCGCCGCACGTACCAAGGTTTTCTCCGGCTTCGCCCGTCACGTGCGGTTTGCCAGTATCGCCGACCGCCTTCAGAAAAGCTTTGGCACACGCGGCGAGCCACTTTCCGTCTGCACGGCCTGTGCATCTGGTGCGACGACGATCCAGCTCGGTGCGGAAGCAATCCGCCGCGGTGATCTCGATGCGGCGCTCTGCATCGGCACCGATGCGACGGTACATCCGGAAGGACTCATCCGGTTCTCACTGCTGTCCGCATTGTCGACCAAAAACCATGCGCCTGCAAAAGCCTCCAAACCTTTCGCTAAGGACCGCGACGGGTTTGTCATGGCCGAAGGCGCCGGAGCGATCGTGATCGAAAACTACGATCGCGCCAAGGCGCGCGGCGCACGCATCCTTGGCATCGTTCGCGGCTGCGGGGAAAAAGCGGATCATTATCACCGCACACGCTCCGAACCGAGCGGAGCAGCCATCGTTGGCGCGCTTCGCAAGACATTCGACGACGCCGGTCTCACTCCGCAGGCCATCGACTACATCAATGCGCACGGCACGAGCACGCCCGAGAATGACAAAATGGAATATCTGTCACTCAAGGCCGTATTTGGAGAACGCCTCACCACAACTCCGATCAGCTCCAACAAGTCGATGGTCGGACATACCCTGATTGCAGCAGGCGCCGTCGAGGCCGTGTTCTCGGTGATGACGATACAGACGAGCACGCTGCCGCCGACCATCAACTACGATGTTCCCGACCCGGAGCTTCCGCTCGACGTGGTGGCGAACGTAAAGCGTGATGCCCTCGTGACGATCGTCTTGTCGAACTCGTTCGGCTTCGGCGGGCAAAATGTCTGCCTCGTTCTGTCCGCGGAGCCCGCATGAAACGGCAGTGAAACGCCGGCAGGAAAAACGCAGCGGCGCGGCACACTGCCGCCGGAAAGGACGCGTGACGAATGCTTGAGGGCGGCAACGAGGTCTGGATAACCGGCATCGGGCTCGCAAGCTCGGTCGGCGAAGGGAACGTAACACATTCCGATATCCTGACTGGAAGCCTCTCCGGAATGCCTGTCCTCGATGAGATCACCTTCGCGCCCTACCCCGTGCATCGGCTCGCATACCTGGATTTCTCGAAGCAAATTCCAAAGAGCAGCGACCAGCGGCAGATGGACGGCTGGCAGAAGCTCGGCGTGTACGCGGCAGGTCTCGCCCTCGAAGATGCCGGACTGAAGGATCAGCCCGAACTACTCGATCGAACCGATCTCGTCGTGGCAGCAGGCAGCGGAGAGCGTGACACGGCAGTCGACTGCAAGGTTCTCGAAGCGGGCGACGCGCTCGGCAATTCATCTCTGCGCGCCAATGAGATCCTGCCAAGCGCGTTGCGACCGACGCTGTTCCTTACCCAACTGTCGAACCTGCTCGCCGGTAACATCTCGATTGTCCATCACGTCACCGGCTCTTCACGCACCTTCATGGGAGAAGAGACGGCGGGGCTTGCCACGATCGAGAATGCCTTCCGAAGGGTTGCCGCGGGCCAATCGGACATCTGCCTGGCAGGAGGTGCGCTGAATGCCGAACGCCAGGATCTGCTTCTTGGTTACGAGCTTGGCCACAATCTCTGGCACCATCCGTACGCACCCATCCAGGATCGCGCATCTCGAGTTGGCGGCTTTGTTCCGGGAAGTGTCGGCGCGTTTCTTGTCATCGAGCTGCGTGAGCACGCTGAGGCACGCGCAGCACGCCCCTATGCCCGGCTGACGGCAGTCGAAACCGATCGCGACAGTCGGCGATTGAATGCTACCGTGAATCCCCTGGCGCAAGTGATGGCCCGAGTCGAAGAGCACATGGTGACGCGCCCTGCTGGTGTATTCAGTGGCGCCAGCGGCGTCGCGCCGGTTACGGCCTCGGAACTCGCCTTTCTCGATACCCTGAAGACCAGCGGGAAAATTGACTACGCCTGGGTTTACGGAAATCTGCTCGGGCATTCCGTTGAGGCGCATTTTCCGGCAGGGATTGCGCTGGCCGCTCTTGCCTTGCGGTCCCGACATCTATCGCTGGCGCTTGTCGGCGAAAGTGCCTCCTCCGACGACTTCAGCTCCGTCGACCGCATCATTGTGACGGCGGTTGGACATTGGCGCGGCGAGGGATTGGCCCTCCTCGAATCCATCCTGTGAAAGAGCCCATGACAACGAGTGTTCGAGACAAGAGGGGTCGGCCGCTCGTCGCGGTCACCGGTTGCGGTGTTGTCAGCTCGCTTGGGTGCGGAAAGGACGAGAACTGGTCGGCGCTCACAGAGGCGCGCTCGGGAATCCGTCAGATCACGCGGTTTCCAACAGATGGTCTGAGGACGACCATCGCCGGAACGGTCGACTTTCTCAAGGTCTCCCCCCTCTCGTCCCCAGCTCTGACCATAGCCATGGCAACCACCGCCGCCGAAGAGGCCTTGGCAGAGGCGGAATTCTCCAGCGCGGAGAGATTTCCCGGCCCGTTGTACCTCGCGACGCCGCCGGCAGAGCTTGAATGGCCGCAACGCAAGTCGCTGTGGGACGAAATGGCTGGCCACGGACTCGCCAACTATGAGCGTCTGCTGATCGCGGCGAGAAGCCGCGTCCACCAGGAGATGGTGGACTTGTTTCAGTTCGGAAGTGTCGCCGAACATCTTGCAGAACGGTTCGGTACGCGGGGTCTGCCTGTCTCGGTGTCGACAGCTTGTGCGTCCGGAGCGACAGCGATCCAACTGGGTGTCGAAGCCATTCGACGAGGGCAAACTCAAGTGGCCCTCTGCATTGGCACCGACAGCTCCGTGCAGATTGAAGCTTTGATCCGCTTCATATTGCTATCCGCCCTGTCGACCCGGAATGAGCCCCCGCAAGAGGCCTCGCGGCCTTTCTCAAAGGACCGCAACGGGTTCGTAATGGCGGAGGGTGCAGGGGCTCTTGTCCTTGAAAATTATGCCAGCGCGAGGGCACGTGGGGCGAACATCCTCGGTTTCGTCCACGGATGCGGAGAGAAGGCGGACGATTATCACCGCACGCGCTCTAAACCTGACGGAACCGCAATCATCGGCGCCATCCGCAATGCGCTGGCCGATGCCGGCATTGAACCTCACGAAATCGGCTACATCAACGCGCACGGGACGAGCACGCCTGAGAATGACAAGATGGAATACCTGTCACTCCGGGCCGTGCTCGGCGAGCATCTCGCAAGCACGCCGATCAGCTCTACGAAGTCCATGACCGGCCACACGCTGTCCGCGGCGGGCGCAATCGAGGCTGTATATTCCTTGATGGCCATTCGCTCCGGAAAACTGCCGCCGACCATCAACTACAATCTCCCGGATCCAGACATTCCCCTGGATGTCGTGCCGAACACTGCGAGAGACGCGCACGTCACAACCGTCCTGTCCAATTCGTTCGGATTCGGCGGCCAGAACGTATCGCTCATACTGGGCACCCCGTGAACGCCGCACCAGCTTCTCCCCAAGCTCAGGCTGCGCTCAAAGTATGCGGTCCGTGCCGTCCATCGGTTGGAGCTCATGTGGATCAAGAAGGACTTGGCGGCCGTCGAGGCAGCTGCCGCCAATAGAGGCGTCGCCCGGCCGAACGGGCGATAAGGAGGGTGTGCGTGAGATCCGGTATCTTGGACCGTGGCACCCGGATAACGCGCGATCCGGCACTCGGCGCATCAGCATTAATTATTTGATCTATCATGTTTTTCCCTGAATCTCGTTCCCGAGATGGGAACCCAGGCCCCAAGCCAAGCGTTGTTTCGATTATTGCGTTTGTTGCGTTTGTTTCACATATAGAGTAGGTAATGGCCATGTCAAGCGCAAAAGAACGGAGCGGGAACATGTCGCGCCGATTGACGCCCAACACTCCCGTCGTGCCATCGGCGGCGTCGGTTGAGTTCGCAACCACGCTGCTGCGTCAGCTGGAGGCCGACCCGGCGCGATTCGTCGTGCAGGATCGCCTAAGCGGTGCAGAGATCGAAATCGACGAGACGGTCTTCGACCTCATCCGTCTACTGCTCATCACGGTGGCGAGCAACCGTGCGGTCTCGCTCATGCCCTATGATCATGAGTTGACGACTCATCAGGCCGCACGCTTTCTCAACGTGTCGCGCCCGTACCTTGTGCGGCTGCTCGACGACAACAAGATTTCCCACCGCAAGGTCGGCACGCATAGGCGCGTCAAGCTCGAAGACCTGCTGAAGTATAAGGAAGCCACAAAGGTTGAAGCCGAGAAGGCCAAGGACGAGCTGGCAAAGATCAGCCAGAAGCACAAGATGGGGTATTGATTGCCGGGATTTACAGCGCTCCTCGATGCTTGCGTGCTCTACCCGGCACCTGTTCGCGATCTCTTGATCGAGACCGCGAACACGAGCGTCTATCGCGCTCGATGGAGCGACGACATCCACGAGGAGTGGATGCGCAACGTCTTGGCTGACAATCCGGACAATCCCGCCAGAAGCATTGACCCGCACGCGTGACCTGATGAACAAGGCCGTGCCGGACGCTTTGGTGACTGGCTATCAGGAGACCATTCCCACCCTGACCCTGCCTGATCCAAACGACCGGCACGTGCTCGCAGCCGCCATCGTCGGCCGCGCCGACGTCATCGTGACCTCGAACCTGAAAGACTTTCCGGCTGACGTCCTGCAGCCTTACGGCATCGAGGCGCAGCATCCGGATGAATTCCTGATGCATCAGCGCGATCTCAATCACGATCGTTTTCTCGAGTGCGTGAAGCGCATTCGGGCGCGCCTTGTCAAGTCGACGATGGGCAACTCATATCGGATGCATTTCTCGAGCTGTGGGAGCAGCTCAACCAGCCATCGCATCTCATCTGGAAGTCGCCATGAGCTCCGTCCGTGAGCTCCTGGAGGAGCTTATCGCCGAGACCTGCCAGGATGGTGACGAAGTAGCCCCACAAGCGTTATTGGACGCGCTGGCCGCGACGAGCGATGCAGTCACAGCAATTTCTGATCACGATCAGTGCAACGACTTGTTCGCGATTCTGTTTGAGCATCCCCGACCAAGTTTGCTGCGGCTCGTCCCCAGTCACGGCTCGAAGCACCATCATTGAGACATGGGGGCAAAATTCACTGAGACACGGCTGAGACACGAGCCGAGTTCGCCACATTCCGGCCACATTCATTGATTGTCAGACTGAGACACCAGTGAGACACCGCGCCCAGAGTGCACTGAGACACGGGACTCTTAAGTGATTGATTTGATTGGTCGGAGCGGCGGGATTTGAACCCACGACCCCCAGTCCCCCAGTTTGAGCGCCACTTTTCGCA
>JAEYYQ010000400.1 GCA_023428365.1 Pseudomonadota bacterium
GTCGAAACCCGCGGCCGGTTCTACGAGAACACCGGCGCTTTGCGCGACATGGTGCCAAACCACTTGTTCCAGCTCCTTGCCATGATTGCGATGGAGCCTCCCGTTGCATTCAATGCAAATGCCGTGCGGGCCAAGAAGACGGAACTGTTTTGCGCTATCCGTCCCATTCCCCCCGATGATGCCGTCCGCGGGCAGTATGGAGCCGGTACGGTTCTCGGGCGATCGGTGAGTGATTATCGTCATGAGCCGAACGTCGCCCAGGATTCGACCGTGGAGACCTATGTCGCCCTCAAACTCGGGATCGAGAATTGGCGTTGGGCGGGCGTTCCGTTCTATTTACGCACCGGCAAGTATTTGTCGGCGCGGACCACGGAAATTACCATCCAGTTTCGCCAAGCGCCGTACGCCCTGTTTCGCGAAACGCCGATTGATCGCTTGCCCCCGAACCTGCTGACACTGCGTATCCAGCCGGATGAAGGATTGTCCGTCAGCTTCAATGCCAAACGGCCAGGCCCCGACATTGAAATCAAAGGGGTGGCGATGGATTTTTCCTATAGTGACTACTTCGAACCCCTGTCAGCCGTTGGCTATGAGACATTGATCTACGATTGCCTGCTTGGCGACGCGATGTTGTTCCAGCGCGCCGATACGGTGGAGGCGGCGTGGCGCGCCGTGCAACCGGTGCTCGATGCATGGAGTGCGGACAAGCCGACGGATTTTCCCAACTATGCCGCGGGCACGGCTGGTCCTGACGCGGCCAACAAATTGCTTGCGCGCGATGGTCGGGCGTGGCGGCCGATTGGCGGCGGACCGCAAAAGCGGGAACGCGGATGACGATCCGGAATAAGATTTCTCTGCTTCTTGCCGATGTCGACGGCACTCTGGTCACGCGCGACAAAATTCTGACAGAACGAGCACAGCTTGCTGTCCGGCGCCTGCGCGAAGCGGGTGTAAAATTCGCTATCACCAGTGGACGCCCGCCGAAGGGTATGACGATGCTGATCGCTCCGCTGGCCATCGACACACCTATTGCCGGTTTCAACGGCGGGCTATTCGTGCGACCCGATCTGTCCATCATTGATGAGCGCAAGCTTCCTCGTGATACCGCCGTGCAGACGATCGATCTGATTGTCGGGCAGGGCCTCGACGTCTGGGTGTATTCCGGGAATGACTGGCTGATCCGCGATCCGAAAGCACCGCATGTCGATCGAGAGGCGTGGACCGTCAAATTCTCGCCGAAAGTCGTGAAGGATTTCAGCGGTGCGGTGGACGATGTCGTGAAGATCGTCGGCATCAGCGACGATTTGGATCTGGTTAAGCGTTGCGAGGCGGCTGCGCAGGAGGCTCTCGGCGATCAGGCCACTGCAGCGCGGTCGCAGCCCTATTATCTCGATGTCACGCATAGGGATGCAAATAAAGGCTTCGTCGCCGACTATCTGTCAAAGGCGCTCGGTATTCCATCCGCGGAAATTGCGACGATCGGCGATCAACCGAACGACGTGCTGATGTTCAAGCGTTCGGGCTTCAGCATAGCCATGGGCAATGCCAGCGATGAGGTGCAGCGCCAGGCGAACGCCACAACCGATTCCTATGATGATGAAGGCTTCGCGAAAGCCGTGGAGCGTTTCATTCTGAACTGATCATGCAGGGGAGACACGGCGATGAGGGCGACACATAAATTGTACGACGTCGGCCAGAGCCTCTGGCTCGACAATATCACCCGTAATTTGCTGGGCAGCGGCACGTTGAGCCGTTACATCGACGAGTTTTCGGTGACGGGATTGACATCTAATCCCACGATCTTCGATCAAGCGATCAGTAAGAGTGCAGACTACGACGACAGTATCAGCCGCAAAGTATCCGAAGGAAAATCCGGAGAGGGATTATTCTTCGAACTTGCCATAGAAGATCTACAGAAGGCCGCTGATCTTTTCCGCCCCATCCACGACCGCACCTGCGGCGTCGACGGCTGGGTGTCGCTGGAAGTCTCGCCGCTACTCGCCTACGACACCAAGGCCACGATTGCTATCGCCAAAGAATTGCACGCCCACGGCAACCGGCCGAACCTGCTGATCAAGATTCCAGGCACGACAGAAGGACTGCCGGCGATTGAGGAGTCGATCTTTGCCGGAGTGCCAGTCAACGTGACGCTGCTGTTTTCGCGGGAGCAGTATGTTGCGGCTGCCGAGGCGTTCATGCGCGGGATTGAACGGCGCATTGCGGCGGGGCAGCGTCCCGATGTCGGATCGGTGGCGTCGCTGTTCATCAGCCGCTGGGATGGTGCCGTGTCGGGCAAGGTGCCCAATGAACTCAATGGACAGCTTGGGATAGCTGTCGGCCGACAAGCTTATGAGGCTTACCGCAAGCTGCTCGCCTCGCCCCGCTGGCAGCGTGCCTACAACTCGGGTGCGCGGCCGCAGCGGTTGCTCTGGGCCAGTACCGGGACCAAGGATCCGAAGCTGCCGGATACGCTGTACGTGAAGGCGCTGGCCGCGCCATTTACCGTGAACACGATGCCGGAAGCGACGCTCAAGGCTTTTGGTGATCACGGCGAGGTCGATGGTGTGCTTCCGTCGGATGGCGGCGATCATGAGGAGGTTCTGGCCAAGTTCGCAAAGGCCGGCATCGATATCCATGCGCTGGCGGCGCGCCTTCAGGAGGACGGGGCGAAATCGTTCATCAAATCCTGGAATGACCTCATGGAAGTCATTGCGAAGAAATCGTCTGCCCTTAAGAAGGCCAGCTGAGGCGCTAGCCATGTATGTTCAGCGGCCGGACTAGGGAAGGAACGAGATCATGGCGGCGACGTCAAAGGCGAAGGATGCAAAGTCAGCCAATCAGGCAGCTTGGCGGGATCTGAGCGTCCATTACGACGAGGTCGCGAAATCGCAACTGCGCGACCTGTTTGCCTCTGATCCGCAACGCGGCGAGCGCATGACTGCGGAGGCGGCCGGCATCTTCCTCGATTACTCCAAGAACAGGATCACCGACCAGACGATCCCGCTGCTGGTGAAGCTTGCCGAGCAGAGCGGTTTGCGTGAGCGGATCGATGCCATGTTCCGCGGCGATCGGATCAATACGACGGAAAACCGCTCCGTTCTGCACATCGCGCTGCGTGCGCCGCGCAGTTCCTCCATCGTTGTCGAAGGCCACGATGTCGTGCCGGATGTCCATGCCGTGCTGGATAAGATGGCTGCGTTCGCCAAACGACTGCGCGACGGCGATTGGAAAGGTCATACCGGCAAGCGCATCCGCAACATTATCAATATCGGAATTGGTGGATCTGATCTTGGGCCTGTGATGGCCTATGAAGCTCTGAAATTCTACAGCGATCGGGCGTTGACGTTTCGGTTCGTATCAAACGTGGATGGAACGGATTTCGCGGAGGCAGTTCACGATCTCGACCCTGCCGAAACGCTCTTTATCATTTCATCGAAGACATTCACCACGCTGGAGACGATGACCAACGCGCATACCGCCCGCGCCTGGTCGCTCAAAGGTGTCGGTGGAAACGAAAAAGCGGTTGCCCGACACTTCGTCGCTGTCTCGACAAACGCTGAGAAAGTCTCGGAGTTCGGGATCGATACGGCGAACATGTTCGAGTTCTGGGATTGGGTTGGCGGCCGCTATTCGATGGATTCCGCCATCGGTCTCTCGACGATGATTGCCGTTGGGCCGGATCACTTCCGCGCGATGCTCGATGGCTTTCACGAAATGGACGAGCATTTTCGATCAGCGCCGTTCGACAAGAACCTTCCTGTGCTGATGGGACTGTTGAGCATTTGGTATAATGATTTCTTCGGTTCCGAAACCGTTGCGGTCCTGCCTTACGAGCAATATCTGAAGCGCTTCCCCGCCTATCTCCAGCAGTTGACGATGGAGAGCAACGGCAAACACGTCACCCTCGATGGTGTGCCAGTCGAACGTCCCACCGGGCCCATCTATTGGGGTGAGCCGGGCACCAATGGCCAGCATTCATTCTATCAGTTGATCCATCAAGGAACGCGACTGATCCCTTGTGACTTCATCGCATTCAATCAGGCGCTCAATCCTCTCGGGCGGCACCACGATATTCTGATTGCCAACGTCTTCGCGCAGGCTGAAGCGTTGGCGTTCGGGAAGTCAGCGGCGCAGGTCAAGGCCGAGGGGACGGCCGATTGGCTGGTGCCCCACCGGACTTTCGAAGGCAATCGTCCGTCGAACATGCTGCTGATGGATCGCTTGACGCCCGCAGCGCTCGGTAAGCTGGTGGCTCTCTATGAGCACAGCGTTTTCACGCAGGGCGTGATCTGGAACATCGATTCATTCGATCAATGGGGCGTTGAGCTTGGTAAAGTGCTGGCTCAGCGGATTATCCCGGAGGTCGAAAGCGCGACCGAGCCGAAACTCGACCATGACAGCTCAACCAATAACTTGATCAGGCGTTATCGCCGGGGGAGGGATCGCCTCGCGGGCTGAACGGATGGAGTAGGTTATGCAATTGGCGATGATCGGACTGGGCCGGATGGGTTCCAATATGGTGCGTCGTCTGCTCAAAGGCGGACACGATTGCATCGTATTCGATATGTCGCCGAAAGCGGTTCAAGAGTCGGCCAATGGCGGCGCAGTTGCAGCTTCCTCGTTATCCGATTTGGTAACCAAGCTGGCAAAGCCGCGCGCGGTTTGGCTGATGGTTCCCGCCGCGGTGGTAGACAAATCAATCGCTGATCTTCTGCCGCTCCTCGATGCTGGCGATACAATCATCGACGGAGGGAATTCCTATTACATCGACGATATTCGTCGTGCGAAGGATTTGGCGGCGCGGAAGATCAACTACGTTGACGTTGGGACGAGCGGCGGTGTCTGGGGCCTGGAGCGCGGCTATTGCATGATGATTGGTGGGCCGCAGGATGCGGTGCGCCGGCTCGATCCCGTTTTCAAAACATTGGCTCCAGGCCTTGGCAATATCGCGCGCACGCCTGGTCGCGAGAAGCTCGAAGGCACCGCTGAAGACGGCTACCTCCACTGTGGTCCAAACGGTGCCGGTCACTTCGTGAAGATGGTGCACAACGGCATCGAGTACGGCGTAATGGCAGCTTACGCGGAAGGTTTCGGCGTTCTCAGCAAAGCCAACGTTGGTAATCATGCGCATGAGATCGATGCCGAGACGACTCCGCTGCGTGATCCTGAGCACTACCAATACGATCTCAACTTGCGCGATATCGCAGAAGTTTGGCGGCGCGGAAGCGTGATTGCTTCGTGGCTGCTGGATCTTTCAGCGGCGGCGTTGGCGAAAGATCCGGCGTTGGCCAATTTCTCGGGGCGCGTATCCGATTCAGGCGAAGGTCGCTGGACCATCAAAGCGGCCATTGATGAGGCCGTTCCAGTACCGGTGCTTTCGGCGGCGCTCTATGAGCGCTTCAGTTCACGCGGCGAAGCGGAATTTCAGGACAAACTTCTGTCTGCGATGCGGTTCCAGTTCGGCGGCCACCTGGAGAAACCGGCTGCCTGATCTGCCACACGGTTCACGAGACAAGTGATTCCTCTTGCTCTCGTTTGAGCCGGTCAAACTGAGTCCCCATCGGACTGCGCTCAACCACTTTGGGATTGCCGCGTAGAACTCTGAATTTCGTCTCGTCTCCCTCTCGCCAGAAGTGAATGTCAAGCTCATGTCGCCCCAGCCGGAGATCGATCACGGTAAGATCCGGCAACCAACTCGG
>JAEYYQ010000407.1 GCA_023428365.1 Pseudomonadota bacterium
AAGGCGAGCGGCGCGAATTTCATGAACACGCTGATCTTCGCGGTTCTCCCGCAGGTGAACGCGCGCTTCATCGGCTTTTCCACCTATCAGCTCGACTCCAACCTGCGAAACTCCACCATGGTCGGCATCGTCGGCGGCGGCGGGATCGGCGGCACGTTGCAGTCGGCATTCGGGCGTTTCGACTACGACTATGTCTGCGCCATCCTGATCGCCATCATCGTCATGATCATGATCGGCGAAGTGATCTCGCAACGGCTCCGGGCGCTATTCCTATGAGCCAGACCATACAATCGCTGGATCGCGAATGGAGCCGCTTCACGCTCTCGCAGCGGCTCGGGCGCTATTTCACCTATTTCATCCTCGTCGCGTCCGTCGTCTGGGCGCTCCGGACGGTCGAGATCATTCCGGAATTTCTCTACGACGCCCCGGAGCAAATGGCCGACCTGTTCCGGCGCATGTGGCCCATCGACTGGGCGCACTATTATCAAAGCGACCAGATGGGCGTGCATCATGCGCTTGTCGAAACGCTACATATCGCGACGCTCGGCACCATTCTCGCCGTGATCATGGCCGTGCCGGTCAGCCTCATGGCGGCGCGGAATATCACCACGTTCTGGCCGCTGAACTTCCTCGCCAAGCTGATCCTGACCTCGTCGCGCTCGGTGAACTCTCTGGTTTGGGCGCTGCTGTTCGTCGCGGTATTCGGACCGGGACCGCTCGCTGGAACATTCGCGATTGCTTTTCGCTCGATCGGTTTTGTCGGCAAGCTTTTGGGCGAAGCGCTGGAGGAAGCCAACAAGCGGACCATCGAAGCGCTGCAGGCAACGGGCTCACCGTGGCTGAGCATTCTCAAGATGGGGTACTGGCCGCAGGTTCGTCCGGCATTCTGGTCGATCGCTGTGTTCCGCTGGGACATCAACGTGCGCGAATCCGCCGTGCTCGGCCTCGTAGGCGCTGGCGGCATCGGCATGGTGATCGATACAGCGCTGAATACGTTCCGGTGGGACAGGACCGCGATGGCATTGCTCGCGATCCTGCTGGTTGTTGTCGCCGCCGAGATCGTCGTGACGTTCGTTCGCAAGCGGATCATCTAAGCGGCGTTCGACGCTGCCTCGTGATTGCGAGGCGGCTTAGTGATGCGAATGCCCGCCCTTGGCAGCACCCTGCGGCTGAGCCGCTCCCATCGGCGTGACGTTATAAACCACGTCGACGGAACCAGCCTTCTCGAATACAAGCGTGCCCTTGACCTGCTGGCCGTCCTTCAAGCCCTCCGTCAGCCCCATGAACATGAGGTGATTGCCGCCGGGTTTCAGCTCGACCGTTTCGCCGGGCTTGATCGCGAGGCCGTTTTCCAATCGGCGCATTTTCATGACGTCTCCGGTCATCGCCATCTCGTGCACCTCGACACTCTTGGCGAACGGCACCGAGCCGCCGGTCAGGCGATCCGGCTCGCTCCCTGTGTTGGTGATCTTCAGATAGCCGCCACCGACCTTCGCTCCGCCCGGCGTGGCACGCGCCCAGGGAGTTTCGACGACAAGCGGTCCTACTTTGAAAGTTGCAGCCGCAGCCGTGGATGCTGATTGCGCCGTACCGTGGCCACTGGGCTGGGCCTGGACAAGACGGACACGCGGAGCCGGCAACTTCAGGTCATGTGGGTTCTGGCCCGCCTCCGGAATTTCGGACCAGCTCACGCTCCCCTTTTCGCAATCCTGCGAGATCGGAAAGTACATCATGCTGTCCGGGGCCAGGCTCTTGGCCACGAGCCCGGTAAAGGTGAACTCGTCGTAGTGAGCATCCGGCAGATTTCCGCCGCTCCAGCTCACTTCAGTAACACCCTCCGTCAACTCCTTACCGCCGTAATAGGGGTAGGCTTTGTCATAGGCACCCTCCACAGTCTGCAATGACCAGCCCGGCTTCGGCATCGGTTTAACGGCTATTAATCCGTTCGGGATTTGCACACTAACCTTGGTGGTCGCTGTCCCATCGCAACCATGCGGGATTTTGAAGATCGCTTTGTAAGTGGTGCCGATCGTGGCCTCGCGATTTTCGAGACCAGCGTGGGCGAAGGCTGTCGAGGCCGTAACGGACACAAGCAGGCTGGCCGCAAGCCCGCGCGCAGCAATAGACTTCATCATAACGTCTCCTGAATTCCAGCGCTGTCCACGCCCTCATCTGCCGTGACCGGCAATCGCGCCGCAACGGCTACAGGCGGAACAACAGATTGAATTGGCGATTTCAGCTCGCTCGATTGCGAGTCTCAGGCCAGGTCAGGAGGACCACGCGCAGGCGGCAGCAGCCGCGTGGGTGCAATGGGCACAGCCGCCACAAAAACCGGGGGTTCGAACGTTTTGCTGCAAAGCTCTGCCGCTGAGAAAACCGGAGCCGGCCCAATTAATGCAAAGGCCGAAGCCACGCCCGAGCAAAGGGGACAGCCCTTCTCGGCGTCGAATGGGCGAGGGACGTACGGAAGATCCGCGGGCTCAGCGGCGCCAGGGCCACCTGAGTGACAGATGACCTGCAGATCGGCAACCAGCGCCTGATGCTGCAGATGCGCGCCCGCCATGGCCGCGTTGTGGCGCACGAGCGCGCCTGCGTGCAAAAGCACGCCGAACACGGCCAGAAGGCTGATCCACCTGCGCAACAGCATCCGCAGTTCCATATCCTCACGGCACAGGCTTACGCACAATCAGGCATCAATTGCAATGTGCCAACGGGCCACCCGCGTCGTGGAGCGCTGACGCCCAAATTCCGTCATCGTCCTATTCTATAAGGAAACTCGTACCGGCCGAGGTGCCAAACGCCTGCCTGAGCAGAGCGATAACCCAATGGGTGGACCTCCGGCATCCGGTGCAACCTGCACGACCCGTTGACTTCACGCCTGGTGATCCGCAGCTTTTCCTGCTGGCTTCATTGCCCGCATTCGCAGCGTCATATCTCACTCGGCGTCCGCACACTGGTCGATGCAGCCGATACCTCGAACGCGATGATGACATGCGCAAAGTCCGGGCCGGCATTGCGCGTGATGGCGTCCGCCTGCGCACGCGCGGGCGGCGTCTCAACAAGGTCCCATGAGGAAATCCTGCATGGCACAAGATGTTTCGATCTGCATTGTCCTCGACCGGTCGGGCTCGATGGAAAGTTGCCGCATGGATGCGCTCGGCGCGGTTAACGGATATCTCCGTCAGGTTCGCGACGACGCGGAAATGAATGCCCGCGCGTCTGTCATCCTGTTCGATACCGGCGGTATCGACCGCATTCGCGATCACGTTGCGGTTGGTACGTGTGCGGACATTACAGCCGACGAATACCAGCCACGCGGCGGAACGCCGTTGCTGGATGCCGTTGGCCATGCGGTGGGGCTGCTGGAGAAACATTCAAAGCCCAGCGCGCGGTCGATCCTCGTCGTCATGACGGACGGAGAGGAGAACAGCTCGCGTGAATACTCCAAGGAGGCGATCGCAAAACTGCTGAAGCGAAAGCAGGATGATAACGGCTGGCTCGTGGTTTACCTCGGCGCCAATCACGATGCCTGGGCGCAAGCCAGCAGCATGGGCCTCGCCGCGTCCAATACGGCGATGTTCGCCCTCAGCGCGATGGCCGACACGGGGGATGTCGCTTACCGGCGTTCAGCTCGCTACAGCAAAGCGCGCAACGTGAAGGCTGACCTTGCCGAGGGCTTTACGTCCGAGGAGCGCGAAAAACTCCGGGGCGCATAAGTCGCGATGCAAGTTGGCCGGCCGCCGGATCAGGCAGCCGGCCAACCAAACTCACGCGACGGGCTTCAGCACATAGCCACCGCCGTCTTTCTCGACAGTGCCCGCTCCCGGCATTCCCCAGTGATAGCCGGTACAAACGATCTTATCGGCGACAACGCGATCGAAGATCCGGCGGCGTGTGGCCTCTGCCATTTCCGCGTCCTGGTCGAAACTGATGTGCCAGCCGGGATTTCGCATGTTGAACGCGGGAATGTTGGTGATGTCGCCAAGCACCATCACCTGCGCGTTGCCGGCGGACACAAGATAGCTGGTGTGGCCGGGCGAATGCCCGTAGCTTGCGACCGCACGCACGCCAGCGGTTACGTCTTGGTCGTCGGCGACCTGCTGCAGGTTTTTCCAGTTCGGCATTGTCGCCTGCACCCGCTGCGCGATGCCCCTGCGCCCTTCGGCGAGTTTCTCGATTACGGCAGGATCGCTCCAGAATTTGTATTCGGCTTCCGGCACCACAATCGGCGTCTCGCCAAAGACCTGCGCATTGTCCTTGGTCATCAGACCGTAGATGTGATCGGGATGGAAATGCGTGATGACAATCGCCGACAGCTTGCCGACGTCGATTCCAGCGGCCTTCAAATTGTCGGTCAGATGCCCGGTATCGGGAGATCCACCACGAGGATTTCCGGCATCAAACATGATGGTCTGATCGCCGATTTTGACGACCGTCACCGTGTAAGAATTGGGAACCTTGTCTTCCGGTAAATTTGCAGTCTTCAACGCCGCTTTTGCGTCATCGACGGTCGCATTCTTGATGAAACCGGGATCGTGGTCCCGCAAAATGGCGCCGTCGAAAACCGTGGTCACTTCGATATCACCGACCTTGAAGCGATGAAACTTCGCTCCCGTCGGGTTGAGCGGTGATGTTCCCGTTTGGGCGTAAGCGGAAGACATGATTTCCACCGAACCGGCGAGGCCCAGTGCTCCACCTGCTGCAGTCGCTGATAGAACAAACGTCCGACGATTAAGTTCGTGCACCGTCACCTCCCATTATTAATCGAGATGATTGACGCGGGCAGCCCGAAGCCGCGCCGCGTTAGTGGCGGCATCCTATCCAGGAAAGCGCGCACGCCAAACCTCGCGCGCAAGCCTTCACGCGTTCTTGATCGCTGGGGCTCAGATCAAGCGCCGAGATAGGCGCTCTTCACATGCGGATTCTCCAGTAGCTCCGCACCCGTGCCGGTCAGCGTCACGCGGCCCTGCTCCAGAACATAGGAACGATCCGACAGCTCGAGCGCCGCGAACGCATTCTGCTCGACCATCACGACAGTCACGCCCTGCGCGCGGATCTCCTTAATGATCTCGAAGGTGCGCTCGACCAGATTAGGCGCCAGCCCCAGCGACGGCTCATCGAACATCACCAACTTGGGCCGAGACATCAGCGCGCGCGAGATTGCGAGCATCTGCTGTTCACCACCCGAGAGAGTTCCTGCCGCCTGCTCGCGCCGTTCGTAAAGAATCGGAAAGCGGTCGAACAGCTTCGCCATATCCTCGGCGATGGCTTCAGTATCGCTGCGCAGAAAACAGCCCATTTCCAGGTTTTCGCGCACGGTCATATAAGGAAAGACCCGGCGCCCTTCGGGACAGTGCGCAATGCCGAGCTGCAGAATGCGGCGAGCGGAAGCGCGAGTGATATCTTCACCTTCGAAAACGATGCGCCCCGCCACAGGCTGCAGCACACCGGAGATGGCCTTCAGCGTTGTCGTCTTGCCCGCGCCGTTGGCGCCGATCAGCGTAACCAACTCGCCCTTCTGCACATCCAGCGAAAGATCGCGCACTGCAGCGACCTTGCCATAGCGGCAGACCAGTCCGTCAACCTTCAGCACGGGCATACCTCTCGCCGAGATAGGCGCGGATCACTTGCGGATCCCGTTGGATCGCCGCTGGCGGGCCATTGGCAATAATGCGGCCTTGGTTGAGGCAGACCACGCGATCAGAAACTCCCATCACCATTTTCATATCGTGCTCGACCAGCAGAACCGTGATGCCGAGTTCCCTTATGCGCGCCAGCATTCTCATGAAGCTGGCGGTCTCGGCCGGATTCATTCCGGACACAGGTTCATCGAGAAGAAGGAGCTTCGGCCGAGCCGCGAGCGCGATCGCCACTTCCAGAAGCCTTAATTCGCCGTACGGCAAGGACAAAGCCGTCTCGTCGGCGCGCGCCGCAAGGCCGGTGAACTCGAGCACCTTGCGCGCCTCCTCGACCAGTTCTCGTTCTTCGCGCACCACCGATGGCAGCCGGAAGATGATGGCGAGCGGCCGCTGCTTCGATCGCAGATGCAGACCGATCAATACGTTGTCCAGCACGGTGCGGCCACCGAACACGCTGGTCTTCTGGAA
>JAEYYQ010000604.1 GCA_023428365.1 Pseudomonadota bacterium
TCGCTGACTACACCCCACTGATCGAGCCGTTGTCGCTCGACGAGGCCTATCTCGACGTCACCGAGAACCTGCGCGGCATCCCGACCGCCTCGGCAACAGCATCCGAGATACGCTCGCGCATCTTCGCTGAGACGCGCCTCACCGCCTCAGCCGGCATCTCCTACAATAAATTCCTGGCCAAGCTGGCCTCGGATCATCGCAAGCCAAATGGGCAGTTCGTCGTAACACCTGATATGGGTGAGGCCTTCGTTGCGGACCTGCCAGTCGGCAAATTTCACGGCATCGGCCCCGCCACCGCCAATAAAATGAACGCGCTTGGCGTCTTCACAGGCTCTGATCTGAAACAAAAGTCGGTGACCTTCCTGCAGCAGCACTTCGGAAAATCCGGCCCTTGGTATCACGGGCTGGCCCACGGCCGAGACGATCGCCTTGTCGTGCCGGACCGACCGCGCAAGTCATCCGGATCGGAAACAACATTCTCGGAAGATCTGATGGAACCAAGCGCCATTGAGGCCGCCATTCAGGCGATGGCCGACGATGTGTGGGGATGGTGCGAGAAGGCGCGGGCCTACGGCCGAACAGTGACGGTGAAGATCAAATACGCTGACTTCCAGCAGATCACCCGCAGCCGCACCATGGCCTCGTTCATCACGTCGCGCGACGACCTGCACGCAGCCAGCATCCGGCTCGTGCGCACCATCTATCCGGTCAGCAAGGGAATCCGGCTCGTCGGTGTGACCCTATCGAGCTTCGACCATAACGACGCGAGCGATGCCGCTCAGCTTAATCTTGGTCTCTGACGTTCCCTACAGCACGCCATCCAGCCAATCGTAGACGACGGCGTTCGAAATCGGCAGGTTGCCGAGCTGGCAATGCATGTCAGCGCCCTCGCTGACTTCGAATGTCCGCCGCGTCACTGGGCCGGAGACCTGCTCCGAGAACGTCTCGAACTGCTGCAGCGCCTCGCCCCCCTCCCCTGTACCCACCATCGCCAACGTTGGGCAGGCAATGCGATCGATCATACCGACGGCAGTGAAGGCCTTGAGGCACCCAAACCAATCCGCAAGACTGCCGACGCCAAATCGCCGGCAAGACGCCTTGAACGATAATTTCTGGGCGCGTGGAAAGTCCTCATCCGGGATCTCATTCACGTCCTTCAATTCGATCGGCGGCGCGATCGCGACAAACTGTTCGCCGCCGACGAAACCCAGCATATAGCAGCGCAAGTCAATGATCGGCGAATTGGCAATCATCGCTTTGATCCGTGCGTCATGGGCAGCGGCACGGATTGCGAAATAGCCCCCGAAGCTGATGCCATAGAGAGCAAGCCGCTGAGGATCGACACCCGGCATACTGAGCACCACGTCGATCATCGCGGCAATCGGCTTCTCATAGTCCGCCCGGAAAACCAATTCCGGATTGAGCCGCATCGCCCCGACTTGTCCCGGTCCCTCACCGATGAAGACGTTGTAGCCGCGCTCCAGCGCTGACTGTGCGGTATGAAAATAGAGCTCCTCTGCCGTCCCATCGAACCCCGTCAGAACCACGATCGTCCGGCCGTTGGGCTCGCCCGCGGGCGTCATGAACAGCCCGGGTAGTTTTATCGCCTCAAACGGAATTTCGATGGGGACGATCTTGTGCGCGATGAACCGGCTCGCCTGCATGAATGCGAGATGGCACGACATCCCGCGCAGGTTCATGTCCACGGAAAACGGATCACTGAAGTATTCCGCAGCCCGCCAATACATCGACGCCCGTAGATAATGATCGCGCGCGCTGATGCCGTGGCCCCTGGTTGCCGCCTGTGCCCCCACATCTTCAACCTGCCGGGCGAGCCGTTCGAATGCTGGCGGCCATTGATAGGGATCATTGCCGTCGATTGCCCCAAAGCATTGGAACAATTCGCCCGGCGTGGATCCACCATAATTCGCGGCGCCGAGGGACCGCATCAGCTGGAAATCCATCTCAGGACTGGAAAGACCAGCGACGCGCGTCATCGTTCGTGTAACTTCAGGCATGATTGGCGACCCTATAATTAATTAATGAAAGCGTAGGTGAAATTGATCCGTAACGTAAGGATTCCCGGTCCCCGTCGGTTTCGCGGATCTTGATTGCTCACCGTAGAAACGTACGCTGCGAGCAATAATTCATTATCGATGTCTCGGCGCGGGCGCAGAACAGAACTGATAATTTCCGCCGCAAACGGAAATTTTTGGCAGATAATTCATCTGCACAGAGAAACGTCCAACGACCACGGTTACCTCTTTATCCGGATCTCGAAGATGCGCCTCAAACGATCTGTGATCGCCGCTTCATTGAGCTTGGCTGCGCTTCTTATGTCGAATAACGTCTCCGCCAACGCGGATCAGGCCGCTATTCGCAAAACGCTGGAAGACTGGACCCAGGCGTTCAATTCTGGAAATGCCGAGGTTATCTGCAATCTTTTCGCGCCCACGCTTCGCTACGACTACCGCGGCTTTCCCGAGCGCGGCTTCGATGACATTTGCAGCCTTCTCAAACGCTCCTTGAGTGAGCGATCCCGGCGCTTTGCCTATTCTCTCGACATCAAGGAGATCATCGTCGAGGGCGAACTGGCAGTCGTCCGACTTGTATGGACGCTAAAAATTACGAAAAATGGCGCGGAGACACAAACGCAAGAGCCCGGGATGGATATCTTCCAGCGCCAACCGGATGGCCGCTGGAAGATCATCCGGTACATGGCCTACGAAGACAGAGCGTTACCGCGGAATACGCGCTAGATCGCCGTCGAATTCATCGGAACAGAACGGCCCGCCCTGGAACTGGCGATCGATTTCCGGCTCGTCTTCCGGGTTCACCACCGCCAGAACCTCCGAAGCGTAATCCTCGGCGCTGTCCTCCGGTGCGTAGCCGATCTTCTTTGCACCCGGATTGTCGTACCAGCCGCGAGGATTATTCGAGATGCCGTAGACGATCTCGAAATGCACGTCCGGCGCCTCAAGGCTGCGGTGGGCAAGCTGCACCATATCGCGTGGGCTGAGCCACAGGCTGAGCATGCGCACGTTGGTCGGTTTGGGGCGGAACTGGCCAATGCGAAGGCAGACGCTGGATAGTCCGTGCTTGTCCGAATAGCGCCGCGCCATCGCTTCGCCGAACACCTTGCTCACGCCGTAGCGCGAATCCGGACGGATTGGCTCATCGGGACCAATGGTCTTGTCGCGGCGGCAAAACCCGGCGGCGTGATTGGAGCTGGCAAACACGATCCGCTGCACGCCGTTGCGGCGCGCGGCTTCATACAGGTTGTAAAGACCAATGATGTTGGCCTGGAGAACCACTTCCCACGGAGCTTCAATGGACTGGCCGCCCATATGCACGATCGCGTCGACATCCTTGGTCAGCGCCTCTACGGCGGCCATGTCGCTGAGATCGGCAACCACAACCTCCTCGCCCTCGCGTGCCGGGTCCATACCCTGGATGTCATTGAGACGGATGGTTTGGTATCGGCCGCGCAAGCCCTCGCGCAGCGTCTTGCCGATGCCGCCTGCTGCTCCGGTGATCAGAATACGCTTGTTCGGTCTCATGCTGTCCTCTTCCAGTTACGAGCGCGCAAATCCCGCAGCAACGCCACATTTCAACGTCGCGCCTAGCATGAATTCACCCTTTGCCGCTAGCATATCGCCTGCCATCGAGCACCTGTCACATAACTTATAAGGTACGCGTGTAGTGGCACGCCCCGATGAAGACGTTGGGGGATGCCGACATCATGAAGATCATTCACATCACCGACATTCACATCCGTCCCCCGGGTGAAGGTATTTACGGCATGAACTCGGCCAAGCGGTTCGAGACAGTCGTAGAAGATGTTGCAAGCCGCCATTCCGATGCCGATCTTGCTGTCATTACCGGTGATCTGACGCATTACGGCGAGCCCGAAGCCTACGAAGTCCTCGCTCCAATTCTCGACCGGCTGCCGATGCCTGTCCGCCTGATGCTGGGCAATCACGACAAAAGGGCGAATTTCGTCGCTCGGTTTCCCTCAACGCCCGTCGACGACAACGGTTTCGTCCAATCCTACATCGACGCGCCTGGAAACATCGGCCGCCTGATCTTCCTCGACACCCACGAGACTGGATGGAGCGGAGGGCGCCTCTGCAAAAAGCGGCTTGGCTGGCTGAAGGCGCGCCTCGACGAAGCGGGAGATCGCCCGGCGATCGTATTCATGCATCACCCGCCGCTCCGGTTCGGCGTGGTGCATTTCGATGAAATCTGCCTCGCGGAGCCGCAGCCGTTTCTCGATATTCTGAAAGCGCATAAAGGCGGCATTCGCCATCTCATTCTCGGCCACATCCATTTGCCGCTGAACGGGACGTTTCCCGGAGGCATTCCGTTCACGGCCGGACGCGGGTGTAACCACCAGATTATTCTGGACGCCGCGGAAAAGCGCTGCACATGGTCGGCAGGTGTACCGAACTACAATATCATTATCGTCGATGACGACAGCCTGTTCATTCACGCCTTCGACAAGATCGGCGCCGAAGTGATTGGGTATGGAGACTACCCGCCAGGGCCGTGAGCCCTGGCGTCGTTTTCGCAAGCGTCGCTACTTGGTCTTGCGACTTGCTTCGACCTCCGCATCGACGAGCTCATTGAGCTGTCTGGATCCGAATGACGTCAGCGGCTTTCCATTGACGAAAAACGACGGCGTCTGGCGGACCTTGGCCGCGCGCAGGTCGGCCTGATCCTGCTGAAGGATATTTGCGATTTCAGGACGTTTGGCGTCATTCTGTGCGCGCGTGTAATTCAGACCGACGGCTTGCGCCGCTGCCCACGCGATACTCAGATTGGGCGCACCATGCACAGCCCACGTCGGCTGGGTCTGTAGCAGCGCCTCTTTGACGGGCACATAAAGGTTCTGCAGACGAGCAGCTTCCATGATACGCACCGCTTCGTCAGATCCCTCATGAAACGGCGCGTAGCGAATAACGACGCGAACGTCTTCCGGATACTTCGCCATGATTTGTTTGACGATCGGGTAGAATGCCCGGCAGCTCTCGCACGACGGATCGAAGAATTCGACGACGGTTACGGGGGCATTTTGCGGGCCCAGCACCGGAGAATGTGGGCGTACCAGATAGCTTTGCGCCTCAGCAGCAATCTTCGCCTGCCGATCCGCCGCGCCACGATCATAGATGTATGCGCCGGTCGCAAATAGGATCGCCGCGATCGCCACCGCGCCCACAACGAGTGTGCGTCTGTTCATGTCTGTGCCCTCTGCGCTATCAGTGAAAGGAAAATCGAAATCGCAGCAAATGCGACCACGGATAATGCTGGGATCGGCAGGCCGCCGAGGATCGTCATACCCTCACCGGAGCATGAGGGGCCGCCCGCAGTGCACGGCGTCAGAGCGGCCGGGATGATCCCGATATATTGCAGCATATGAAAGGTCGCGATCAGAAGTCCGATGACGGCCAAAGGAAGCGCATATCGCCACACGCCCGGATCCGAACGGAAACAGGCGACAGCGAGAATGATCGCCAGCGGAAACATCAAGATGCGCTGATACCAGCATAGGATGCACGGTGCCTGCCCCATGACTTCACCGATGAAGAGCGCGCTGAGAGTGGCAGCCAACGCAATCGTCCAACTCAAAAACAGCAGCGTCCACGTGCTCTCTGCTGCCTCGTGCGGCTGTCGCGGCGTCATCGTTTCCGTCCGTTTGGAGAAAGCGTCAGTCAGGGCATATCCGGCAATTATGACAGCGAGCGGAAGCGCAGCAGGCGCAAAGCATTGATGGTCACGAGCACCGTCGCTCCCGTATCTGCGAGAATCGCCATCCAGAGCGGCGTATAGCCGCCGAGTGTTGTCAGAAGGAACGCGCCCTTCAGCGCCAGCGCCAATGTCACGTTCTGCCAGATGTTGGCCAACGTCGCGCGAGACAGCGAAACCAACTCCGCCACGCCTGTCACACGGTTTTTCAGAAGAGCGGCGTCAGCTGTTTCCAGCGCGACGTCCGTGCCACCTCCCATCGCGACCCCTACGGAAGCAGCGGCCAGCGCCGGCGCATCGTTGATGCCGTCGCCCACCATCGCAATCGGTGCCTCAGCCTTGTATTCGGAAATTGCCTTCAGTTTTGCATCGGGAAGCAACTCCGCCCGCGCTTCCAGTCCAAGCGCGCCGCCGATAGCCGCAGCCGTGCGGCCATTATCGCCTGTCAGCATCACCGGAGTAATACCCAGCGCGCGGAGCCGGGCGATGCCCTCATGCGCATCCTCGCGTGGCTGGTCGCGCAACGCGATCAATCCGATTGGCCGCTTGTTCTCGCTGACGACGACGACCGTTTTGCCCTCGTCTTCCAGTTCCACGATGCGCTGCGCAACGTCCGATGCCAGTTCCCCCTGCTCGGCAGCATGACGCGGAGAGCCAACCGAGACCAAGCCGGACTTGAGTCGGGTGGTCACGGCCTTTCCGGCGGTCGCAAGGCTTTCGCCAAACGATTGCGGAATATCGAGATGACGCTCCTTGGCCGCTGCCACGATGGCCACGCCAAGCGGATGACTTGAACTTTGCTCCGCTGCCGCCGCCTTCGCCAGAACCTCCTCATCCGTCGTGCCGATGGCAACCGTATCCGTAACCTGCGGACGCCCTACGGTCAGTGTGCCCGTCTTATCGAACGCCACTGTTTTCACCCGTCCCAGCGTCTCCAACGCGGCACCGCCTTTCACCAGCAGTCCATGCCGGGCTCCGGCCGCGAGCCCGGATGCTATTGCGGCTGGCGTCGAGATGACGAGGGCGCAGGGACAAGCGATCAGAAGAACGGCAAGACCGCGATAGACCCAGGTAAACCAGTCGGCGCCGAACAGCAGCGGCGGCACGACGATCACCAGCGCGGAGACCAGCATCGCCGCCGGCGTATACCAGCGGCTGAACCGGTCGATGAACCGCGCCGTCGGTGCCTTCGAGGACTGCGCCTCTTCGACCATGTAGACGATGCGCGAGATGGTGTTGTCAGCGGCTGTTCGCGTGATCTCGACCTGCAATTCGCCGTTGGTACTGATGCTGCCCGCAAAGACGTTCGCGCCTCTTGCCTTCAGAATAGGCACAGACTCGCCGGTCACCGGTGCTTCATCGACATCCGATTGGCCGCGGACGACGATCCCGTCCGAGGGGATCCGATCGCCCGGGCGAACCACCACGATATCGCCGATAGCAAGCACCTCGACCGGAACGTTTTCGACTTCGGCCGATCCTTCCTGCTGCCGGAAAGCCGTACGCGGCACCAGGTCGATAAGCGCTTTGATGCCGGCGCGTGCCTGTCCAGCCGCCACCCCTTCCAGAAGTTCGCCGACAGCAAACAGAAAGACGACGACCGCGGCTTCCTCGGCTTCACCAATTGCGACGGCGCCGACCGCCGCGACAGACATCAGCGTCTCGATGGAAAACGGTGTACCGGCAAGCGCGCCAGCCAGTCCGCGCCGGGCAATCGGCACCAGTCCGATCAGTGCAGCGGCGATGTAGGCCACGTGCGACCACTGCGGCTCGACGTAGGAAATCAGGAACGCCAGCGCCAGCAGCGCGCCGGTGGCAATGACCAGTTGTCCTTTCCGAGTGCGCCACCACGGTCGGTCGCGCACATCGTCGTGATCATGAGTGGCTTCTGTAGACGCGACGGAACCGAGCGGCGCATATCCCAGCGCACGAATGCTCCCCTCCACGGCAGAGCGAGACGTACGATCTTCATCGAGCGTCAGCGACACCACGCCGCCGCTATAGTTGACGTCGACGTCCCCCACGCCAGGCAGGCGCTTTACAGCCGTCTCGATCTTGGCCGCGCACGAGGCACAATCCATGCCTTCCACGCGGATTTTCAGCATTTCCGCCGCCATAGTGTCACCTCGACGAATCCGATGTGACCCCCTACATGGACCCTGTAGCAACTACAGGGTCAAGACATGAAGGACGGGAATTTTGCCATCGGCGAACTCGGCAAGCTGACCGGCACGAAAGTCGAGACCATCCGGTATTACGAGCGGATTGGCCTTCTCGCCGCACCACACCGAACGTCAGGCAATTATCGGGCGTACGGCTCGCAGCACTTGAACCGGCTGAGCTTCATCCGGCGATCGCGCGATCTGGGGTTCTCGCTCGATCAGGTGCGTGCCCTGCTCAATCTATCGGATGAGCGCGATCGCTCCTGCGAGGCCGTCGATGAGATCGCAAAAGAGCATCTGGCCGAGGTGGATCGCAAGATCGCCGACCTCAAGGCGCTGCGACGTGAGTTGGCGGCCATGACGAATGACTGTCACGCCGGCACCGTTGCCGAATGCCGGATCATCGAGGCGCTGTCACCCTGAGCGATCAGTGATGATGACGCGAGATTTGCGCGACATCTGCGCGGCTGGCTCTCAGACCGGCAAGACGGAGAGCATCGTCGATCAGGTCGCGCTGCGCACGGCTGCCTCCGATACGCTCGTGCGTTGCGACGACCGGAATAAGTGCATCAACCGCACTATTCCAATCACCCCGGCCGAACGCAGAAAATCCACGACCAAGGGCAGCGACAAGATCGCCTGCCGGCCCTGCGGCATTCTCGATGAGCGCGTTCACCGCATCATCGTTGCCCGCCATTGCGTGGCAAAGAGCCGTGTGTACGTCCGCGAACGCCAATCCCGGCTTGGGATATGACGTGCTCGCGAAATCGGCAAGCTGGGCCCAACGCTTCACATCACGTGTGCCGCCGAGCAGTTCTGCCCGAAACATGAATGATGCCGCATCGGTCAGTACATTGAGCGGCGGCCCCCAGGCACCTACGCCATCGGGAGATAATGGCTGCACGAGGCTCTCATAGGCCTTCCACGCTGCCGCCTCGTCACCGAGTTCCAGATGCCAGAGGGCTATGTGCCAGCCAAGGTGGCAGTGCATGTACCCGGCGCGGTCGTAATTCGCAAACCACTCCCGAAGCCACGCAAGCCCCGGTGCCGCCTCGCCTGCCTCATAATGGACGTGAGCCCGAATGTGCGCACCGTTGGCATTGTACGGATTGAGTTGGAGCGCACGCTCGACGTTCGCGCGGGCGGCATCGATCTGTCCGCGCTCGACTTGCGCGAAGGCGAGAGAAGCCAGAAACCACCAATCATCATCCAAAGCCGATCGGTAGCGCGACAGAAAATCGAGCACAGCCTGTTCGCGCCCGCTTTGCCCCGAGAAACCGAACAACCCGAAGACTCCGGCGGTCGGCGCCAGCACCATGACATCGCGCGGATAGTCCGCAAGATGGGTTTCAATGGCAACCAAAGCCCCTTGGCGATCGCCGACAACCACGCGCTCCAACGCACGCACGTGTCCTCGCTCGCGCGGTGTTGCCACGGAGGCAAGGTCCACTGCGCGCTGAGCTGACTGCCGCGCATCGACGCCGCGACCGAGCGTCTGTTCCATACGCGCGCGGGTGATATGCGGAAGGGCAAATGTCGGGTCGGCCGCAACTGCGCGGTCGAGGGCCTCCCCAATACCAGGCTGCCCCCCGAGCAGCCGCCGCACAGCCTCGGAATAGGCATCACGCGCAGCGGTATCGCTCGTTGAAACCGGAAGATCGTAAGCGTCGCGCAGCGTCATGTTTAAGTCTCCGCGCAATCCAGACCGTAAACTTCCCTGCCTCCGACAAACGTCCTCTCGACGTTGATATCCCGTATTGCATCAAGTTCGCACGTCAGCGGATCCTGGTCGAGTACCACGAAATCAGCGGCCATACCGGGAACAAGCGGACCGCGTGCTTTCTCATCCCACGTCAAATAGTGTCCGGCGATTGTCGCCAACTTGAGTGCCTCGATCCGCGACAGACCGCTTTCTCCGAGCTGCTGCTTGCCGTCATTGTCCCAACGCGCGAGCGCCTCCCATAGTGCGAACAACATCGAGTGCGGAACGCCATCGGTCGACAGCGCAACGGGAATGCCTGCATCGAGCAACGCGCGGATCGGCGTGCCGCGAGCACCCAACGCCTGCAGATTGAAGCGATCCGAAGCCATGTACATGAAGGTCGGCGTGACAGTCGCAACCAGCCCGAGGGCCTTCATACGGCGAAGTTGTTCCGGTGTGGCCTCGGTGACATGAACGGCGACCCAGCGACGATCGCGTATCGGAACCTGGGCATCGATCTCCTCGAAAGCCGCGAGTACACGGTCCAGCTCATAGCAGACGAGTGTGCAGACGCGGATGCCTCGCTTGGCAGCTTCGAGCCCAAGCGCGACAAGCCGATCATGCGGGAGGGACTGATAGAAGTGCCCCGCCCACTGCTCGTAAGGATAGCCCTGAGCAATGATCCGGGCCGAACACGGATCGGCGACATCGAGACAAAGGCCCTCCTCACGCAGGAGGCCGGCCGCACCGAGATCCGAGCCTTGCCCCGAAATGCGCGATCCCCAATGATCCAGCATCTCGCGCACCTTTCCGTCGCCAAATGCGGCGGTCGGCAGCGACAATGGAAGCTGCATTCGGACGGTCAGCTCTCCCTCCGATTCAAGGCGACGATAAGCGTCCATAAGCTGAGGCGTCACGCCATGCCCCTCGAATGCAGCGGTCACGCCGACCGCACTCGTGGCGTGAACCGCGTAGCGCAATCCGGCGTGCCGATCCTCATAGGTGAAGCGCGGCACACACGACATCAGAGTATATTCGAGGATGGGCGCGCGATTGCGTTCCAGAAAGACGCCTGTTGGCTCCCCGTCAGCATCCTTTACAATCTCGACTTTGTACGGCGCGACAGTCTCGCGGGTCACGCCGGCGCGCTCAAGCGCCAGACTATTGGCAACCGACGGCAACGGCAGCCGTGTCCACCACCCCCACGGTGAACGGATGTAAACCGGATTATTCGGCGCGGCACGATCAAGATCATGCCGATCCGGAAAGCGCTGCTCTGCAAGTTGCGATGGCTCAGAGACATAGTCCTCGGGCGGCGCACCCATCGGCGCGCACACGATCCACTCACCCGGCTGCGATTGATGCGCAGCAGCACGGACGGCATCACAAATCTCAGCGACGGATCGGCAGTGAGCGATTTGAACGCCGCAGCAGTCCCTCAGTCCCATCCGGTCGAGATGCGGGTGGGAGTCGTAGAAGCCCGGAACGACGGTCCGCCCCGCGAGATCGATCACGCGTGTCTGGGGCGTCTGCAACGGCAGGATATCCGCATCTCGTCCCGCTGCCAGAATGAGCCCATCGCTAACCGCAATCGCTTCCACAGTTCCCGTGGTTTCATCCAGCGTATGAATGAGCCCGCGATGGAGGATCAGTGTCGGACGGCTGGCCTGCATATCACTCCGGACCACCACGAACCTACATGAGGGACTTCAGCACAGCCTCACAGAACTAACCGTCAGGCCGTGTGCTGGATGGATACTACCGCTGTACGATACGCGCGATGCCGATCATGCGCTCGATGACCAGCACGAGCAGCACGATGAGCCCGACCTGGACAGCAGACGCAGCCGCGATGACGAGTTGACTGCCCTCGAATTGAAGTCGGCTGAAAATCTCGATGGGCAATGTGGTCATACCCGGACCGGTCAGAAAGAGCGACGTGTTCAATTCACCAAATGATACGACGAAACCGAAAAGCCAACCCGCCAGAACACCGGGCCAGATATTCGGCAGCGTGACGAGAAAAAATGTGCGCAATGGACTGGCGCCCAGACTTTGACCGGCCTCTTCGAGCACGGGATCAAAGCTCTGCAGAGCCGCGAGCGCCGATCGGAATGCATACGGCATAACAACCACCGTGTGTGCCACGGAAAGCCCCGTGAGCACGCCCACGCCTAGCATTTTGAAATAGATCAGCAGTGCCAGTCCGAGAATGATGGTCGGAAACACCAGCGGCGCCATAAATAGAAGCTGAAGCGTGTTTGCCAGACCACCCTTTCGACGGGATACGTAGAGCGCCGCCATAACGCCGAGGGCCGTGGCGGATGTCGCAGCCGTCAGCGCCAGCACGATGCTGAGCCTGAAGGCTTGCATCAAAGCATCGTTGGTAAAGAACTCGCGAAACCAGCGGAAAGAAAATCCCGGCGGAGGAAAAAGGAAAAAATCGCCCGAGCTGAATGCCACGCCGACGACCACGAGGATCGGCATGATGATCAGGCAAAGAGCAACCGTGATCGCCAGCAGGGGGATGGAAGACGAACGGATCATGCGCCTTTCCCCCTCACGCGTTGCGGTCGAAGAACGAGTTGGATGAGCAGCGCTCCGGCGAGTGCCAGGGCGAGCAGGATGAAGGCGAGGGCAGCCGCTTTCGGCCACTGAAAGGCAACGACGGAGTCGTAAATCAAGCTGACCAGCAATTTATAGCGCGGCCCACCGAGCAACGCGATGGTGACGTAAGCCGACAGCATCAGAAAAAATGAAAGCATCAGGCCGGCAGCGACACCGGGGCTGGACAGTGGCCACGTGACGTGAATGAACGTCCGAAATGGGCTGGCCCCCAGAGAGTGCGCCGCTTCCCCGTAGACCTTATCGATCTGCACCAGCGTGTTGGCGATCGAAATAATCACATAAGGCAGCAGCACCGTCAGCAGGCCGAGCGCAATCGCCTCGATCCCATACATGAGGGAAAGCGGCCGCTCGATCATTCCCAGTTCTTGCAAAGATCCATTCACAATGCCGCGTCGGCCCAAGATGGCAACCCAGCCGTAGGCCCGCACAACGTTGGACACCATCAACGGCAGCATGAGCACCATGAGCATCATCAAGCGCCCGCGTGGCGTCAGGCGCGCGATAAACAACGCTGCCGGATAGCCAATCAGAATGCTGAATCCGACAACGACGGCGGACACCAATATCGTCCGCATAATAATGAGATGATAAAAGCTGTCGGACAGTACGCTGGTATAGTTGGACAACGTCAGTGTCGAACCAAACAGTTCCGACTGCGATGGCTCGAGAAACGACGCGTAGAACAGATGCGTGAGCGGGATCACGAAGAAAAATAGAATGAGCGCCAGCGGCGGTACGAGTAACGCAACCGCCACCGAGCGCAACGTCAATGCCACCGGTCCCCGTGTGGCTCGGACCGCTTTAACCGACAACGACAAGGCTCTCATTCTCGAAATCAAGGCCGATCCGCTCCCCGCTCCGCGGCAGCAGGGCGCGCGTCGAGGCATTCTGAACGTAGGCGACGAGGGGTTTGCCATCCCGATCGACGTAAACGTGGGTCTCGGCCCCGCGGTAGACGACATCCGTCACCGTCCCCTGCAGCCGCCCCGAGCCTGACGGCTGGATGGAAATCCGCTCGGGGCGCAACGCCAGGGTCAGCCGTGAGCCGGTTGCACTTTGAGACACAGCCTTTGGGTTTCCGTCCAGCGTCAGACGGGCACCACCAAGATCGACAACGACCTTCGATCCTTCCGTCACCACCAGGTCGCCATCGAGAAAATTGCTGGCCCCCAGAAATCCGGCAACGAACTTCGTGCGCGGGGTTTCATAGATGTCTCGCGGAGCCCCCATTTGCTCGATCTCTCCATCGCGCATGACGGCGACGTGGTCAGACATCGTCAGCGCCTCTTCCTGATCGTGCGTCACGAACACCGTCGTGATACCGAGCCGGCGCTGCAGCTCGCGCAATTCGACTTGCATCTCATCCCGCAGCATTTTGTCGAGCGCGCCGAGCGGCTCGTCGAGCAGCAGAACGGATGGCTCGAACACAATTGCGCGGGCCAGTGCGACTCGCTGCTGCTGTCCGCCGGAAAGCTGCCGCGGGAAGCGGTCGCCGTAACCTGAAAGCTTTACGAGATCGAGAGCCCGCGCGACGCGCTTGCCGATCTCCGCCCGCTCCGTGCGCCGCATACGCAGGCCGAAGGCAACGTTGTCGTTTACCGACAAGTGCGGAAACAAGGCAAGTTGTTGGAACACCATCCCGAAGTTGCGTTGGTGGGGCGGGACGTGGGTGACGTTGTCACCTTTGATCCAAACCTCTCCGGCATCGGCTCTCTCGAAACCTGCGATCAGACGCAGCGTCGTGGTCTTACCGCAGCCGGACGGTCCAAGAAGAGCAAAAAAGCTGGACTTCGGGATATCGAGGTCGAGTCGCGGCAAAGCCACGACATCGCCATAGCGCTTAGTTACGGCCACAAGCCGTACGTCACCCGTCATATTGTCGTTGTCCCCACGCGCGCGGTTCGAATGGCGGCGTCGGCTTCAAGCAGCCGGGCCGCGGCTGAACTCAGTCGAACCGGGAGTTCCAGAAATGAAAGTCGCTCGATAATCGGCGAGCCCGCCGGCCGCCTTACAGCCTCGCAGGCTTCTGCGGATAGCCGAATGATTTCCCGAACCGTTTCCGGATCGGACTCCGCGGCAGCGGAATCGAGCGTCTTCACAAGCCGGGCAAAGATGCTGCGTGCTTCCCCGCGCATTCGCTCGGCATCACCCTTAACAAGTTGGCTCCACGGCTCATCACCCTGATCGGCGAGATCCGTGATCAAATGCCCAAATTCGGCATCGACGGCGGACTGCAGACGATCGACGGCCCCTCGCGCCGAAGCTAGATCCGCAGCCCTGGCGACTTCAGCCGTCTTCCGCGCGCCTGAGAACCCATCCAGCCGCGCCACGGCATTCAGCACCAGACGGAACGCCTGTGAGTCGTCCGGGCAATAGAAGCGAAGCGTCTCCTCCATGACCTTCGGCCCGCGAATGGGCAGATATTTGCGCACGTATCCATCGAGGGAGATCCACTTTCGCAGCAGATCACCCATCTCGGGATGCGGCGAGAACAGAACCGCGCGATGAGCACCCTCAGGAGCCAGCACGGCTGGCCGGCCATTCATATCCCGCTCGAAGCGATCTGCCTGCAGCGGATTGTCGATGAACAAGCGGCTCGGACAGGCCAGCCCGGCAAACGTGGCGAGGCCGGGTGCGTTGTGGCCAGCCTGCGGCCAGACCGGTCCGTGATAATAGGGAATCTCGACGTCCGGGGTGAGGCCAGTCGCCAGACGTTCATCATCGAGATGAACGTTCAGAAGCGCCGCGCCGGTTAGCAGATATTCGTGTGTGAACGTCGGTTTGACGCCAGTGCTTCCTTGCCAGCCCGGCCGTCCCGATGAAAGATAGAAGGCGCCACCGCATGACCCGATGACCGCGCCGCCTTCATCAAGGAAGCGACGCACTTCGGCATCGGCCCCGGGCGCATCCTCGGCTCTGTCGAGCCCCCAGGTCGAGAAGCCGCCAGGAATGACAAGCAGGTCCACGTCGTGAAGCGCACCGGCAGCCACTCCGCGCGCGTCAGTGGCTGTGAAACTCAGCCCCAGGGACCAAAGGCAATGCGCGTAGTAGGCGGCATAGGGATAGCCCGATGAGGGGCCCGACAGAAGAACGATGCGCGGAGGAACGATACGTGATGGCTCGGGCTGCGCGACCGCAACCGGCACCGTTTCCAGTCCAAGCTTGTGTAGCAGAGGCGGGGCAACACTACGCTCGCCGATGGCAAGTCCATCGGGTGTCCAGGTCACATCG
>JAEYYQ010000509.1 GCA_023428365.1 Pseudomonadota bacterium
GAGGCGACCGGCACCATTGCGACTTTCCTCGGCGGCGAGCGTGATCGCGGCCGATGGTGGGTTGATAATCACCAGCTCTGTGTGAAGTGGTTCAAGTGGTTCGATGCGCAGCCGCAGTGTCTTGTTCTGCGCCAGCAAGGTTCGCGAATTTTCTGGCAGGCTCAGGACGGCAAGAACGGCAGTGCCACGATTGCCGAACAAAAGCCCGCCGAACAACCAGTGCAGCAGGTCGCTGCGCGTGACGTCGCGCCCGAGCCAAAGCCCGTTGTCATCGCTCCGAAGAAACCGCCTGTCGTAGCCGCCGCTGCGGCTCTGCCTGCAGCACCTGTTCCGGCCGCGAAGCCTGTATCCGTTGAGCGGCCTGCACCCGTCGAACGCAAGCGGGTATTTGAGCTTGCAGCACTGCCGGCAGTCCCTCCGCCACGATCGGAAGTGGAAAATGTTGAAAGCGATGCCGCCGCTGCGCCGGTCGTCCCTGTAGTTCCTGAACCGGTAGCATCGGCGCCGCCGGAAGTCGAAGCGCCCGCAGCCGTGCCACGCTCTGAGCCGCCTCAGGTGGTTAAAGCTGACGTTGCGCTGCCCAAGCGCCCCGTGCAGCGTACCTTGACATCGTCGTTCTCATCGGCCGGCCGGACTGAGACGCCTGCGGCGACACCATCGCGTTCGGCATCGCCATATGCGGCGGAGCGCCGGACATTCCGTGTCGCACGCGTCGATCCGGACGACGTGTTGAATATTCGGAATGGTCCCTCGGAATACAGCGTCCCGGTCGGAAGCATCGTGCCGAGAGGTCGCGGCATCAAGATCGTCGGGCGTTGCCGTGGCAGCTGGTGCCCGATCCAGCATGGCCGCGTGAATGGCTGGGTTAACGCGTATTATCTGGCTCCTGAGTTCCCCGAAGCAGCTGAACTGTCTGACTAGCGTTGCGATCCGGGACCGCAAGGCGTTATCAAGCCGGTTCCGAGATGTGCATTTGGGAGCCAATCCTATCTCTGTTCAGACGAATCCACGGGTGGCCGTCATTGGCGGCGGTCCTGCAGGCCTGATGGCTGCGGAAACAGTCGCGCGCACGGGTGTGCCCGTCACCGTGTTTGAACGGATGCCGAGCGTCGGCCGCAAGCTGCTGATGGCAGGGCGTGGGGGGCTAAATCTCACGCACTCCGAGTCGATGGATCAATTTCGGACCCGCTACGGAACGGCGGCGGCGTGGATGAGCCCGTTGCTCGCCGCATGTTCTCCCCAAGAGCTGATCACGTGGTGCGAGGCGCTGGGACAGCCGACGTTCGTGGGAAGTAGCGGGCGTGTGTTTCCGAGCGCAATGAAGGCGAGCCCGCTGCTCCGGGCATGGCTGCGGCGGCTGGAAGGCATGGGCGTCAGCTTCGTGACGCGGGCGCTTTGGACCGGTTGGGACACGGACGGCGCGCTGACATTTGCGGATGGTGCGACCTACAATGCGGATGCCGTTGTCCTGGCTCTCGGCGGCGCCTCCTGGCCGCGATTGGGTTCGGATGGTGGTTGGGTTGAACTCCTGCCCGATGTCGAGATTACGCCGCTGCGACCGGCGAATTGCGGGTTTACCGTCGAATGGTCGCCCATCTTTCGCCAGCGCCACGCCGGAAGTCCGTTGAAGCGCATCGCCCTGACACTGGGAGACGTGACCGTTCGCGGCGAGGCGATGATCACCGCGGAAGGCATCGAGGGCGGTGCCGTATACGCGTTATCTGCGCTGGCACGTGAGACGATCGCGCGCGATCGAGTGGCCGTCGTGCAAGTCGATCTCCGCCCGGATCTGACCGCATCCGATCTCGCTCAAAAGCTGGAAAAACCTCGCGGGACTGCGTCCATGTCTAACTTCCTGCGCAAACAGGTGGGGCTTTCGCCGGTCGCCATCGGTTTGGTGCAGGAGGCCCTACATTCCGGGGAGACGAAACCCCTCGCAGAACTGATCAAGGCGCTGCCTTTGACGTTGACCGCACCTTTTGGATCGGCACGCGCGATTTCTACGGCGGGCGGTATCGCGTTGTCGGAGTTGGACGACCGCATGATGCTGAAAAAGCGTCCGGGTGTGTTTGTCGCTGGCGAGATGCTGGACTGGGAAGCGCCGACCGGCGGTTATCTCCTACAGGGCTGCATGGCGACTGGCTTTGCAGCTGGAACCGGCGTTCTGGATTGGCTCCAGCAACGTGCTGTGAACACGGCTTCCAACTGAGAAACACAACATCTCCCGCGCGTTGCTGCGGGAGATGTCGCCGTGATTAGCGGAGGCGTTACGCCCACTCGCCCTTGCGGAACACCGGCACGCGGCTGCCGTCAGCGCGGATACCGTCGATGTCGGTTTTGTTCGAGCCAATCATCCAGTCGATGTGAATGAAGCTCTTGTTGCCACCCTTCTCTGCGATCTCCTCCGGCGTCAATTTCGCGCCGTCGAGGAAACACTTCGAATAGCACTGGCCGAGGGCGATGTGACAGGCAGCGTTCTCGTCGAACAGCGTATTGTAGAACAGCAGCCCGCTCTTCGAGATCGGGGAAGAATGCGGCACCAGCGCCACCTCGCCAAGACGGCGGGCGCCTTCATCGGTCTCCAGCACCTTGTTGAGCACCTCCTCGCCGCGCGAGGCTTTGGCATCGACGATCCGGCCACCTTCAAACCGCACCGAAATGTTGTCGATCAGCGTGCCCTGATAGGACAGCGGCTTGGTGCTACTGACGTGCCCATCCACGCGACGGGCATGAGGCGTGGTGAAAACCTCTTCCGTCGGGATATTGGGATTGCAAACGATCCCGTTCTTGGCGGTCGAGGCACCGCCCTGCCACTCATGGCCGTCCGCGAGACCGATGGTAAGATCGGTTCCTGGGCCCGTAAAATGCAGCGCTGCGAACCTCTGACCATTCAGCCATTCGGTCCGGGTGCGCAGCGCGGCGTTGTGGGCCGCCCATGCTGCGACTGGGTCGGCGCTATCGACGCGGGAGGCGGCAAAGATGGCGTCGGCGAGTTTCGCCACTGCAACATTGTCCTCCTCTCCCGGGAACACCTGCTTCGCCCATGAGGTCCCCGGAAACGCAATGATGTTCCAGTTGATGTCGAAGCCGGCAATTTTCTCCAGCGCGGGCTGGTAGGCCATCGAGTTGGCCTTGTTGGCGCGCGCAACCTTGGCCGGATCTTCACCCGACAGCAGCATGGGATTATCGCCGACGATGGCGAGCCGGGCGGTATTCGCACTGAAGGCCTTGGCGATACCGTCGTAGAGCCAGTTGGCTGCGCGGTCGAAACTTGCGTCCGGCCCGTAACGGTAGCGAGCCAGCGTCAGTTCTTCGTCGGAGAACATCGGTGTGATGAGACCGGCCCCGGCCTTGTATGCGTGTTCGGCAATCCGCCGCACCAGAGGGAGGGCCGCGATGGGCGCGGTGAGGAACAGATCCTGTCCAGCCTTAAGTTGCAATCCAACTTTCACTGCAACTTCGGCCAGCCTATCGAGCTTTACCGGGTCAATCGATGCGGAGGCGTTGGGCTGCGATGTCGTCATGAATGGTCTGCCTGTCGGATTATCGTCTTGGGAATACATAATCATCGCACCCGGCTTCCCAGATCACAATGCAGGGTGGTGGAGGGTCGCATGGCAGGGCTGCGGATCCGATACAGCGCAATCCGTACGAGCCGGTCGTCAAAACTTCGACTTTGGTTGAGTATTCGCGTCTAAACAGTGATTTGCACGGCCTGGAACGCAGTGATAGTCAATCGCGCCAGCCGACCTGCTAAGATGCAGGTCCAAGCGAACAAATGCTCAGGAAGAAATTCCCAGGAGGAAATGTCGATGACGAAGGTGAAACGCCGAGATTTTCTGAAGGCATCGGCGGCCGGTGCTGTGGCGACTGCTGCCGTGGCTGCTCCCGCGATCGCGCAGTCAGCGCCGGAAATAAAGTGGCGGTTGACCTCGAGTTTTCCGAAGTCGC
>JAEYYQ010000523.1 GCA_023428365.1 Pseudomonadota bacterium
CGGCGTCTGTCGAGCTACCCCGCAGCGACAGAAACCGAACGAGCGGTGGCGGCCAGGTCATCCTGAATGACCAACTGGCCGCCACCGGTTCTTCCTTTTCACATGTGTTGTGACCGGTGCCGCGGCAGTGTCGCTGTCTCCATCGCTTTTGCCTTCCGCCACCCCACTACGCACAGTCCCAACATTACGACGTTACCGACGGCGTCCAGCAATCCCACCATGGTGAACACAGGTTCGACGAACGTGAACCACCAGTTGAAGGCGAAGAACGGCAGCAGGGCGATCCCGTAAGCCAGGAACGTTGTCCTGGTGAACACCGCAAAAGCGGCAAACAGACCGGAGATCATCGCCTGTGCGCCGAAGCAGGCCACGACGAACGGCAAAATCGGCGCGTCGATTTGATGTTCCGGGAGCAGCGTCAGGGCAATCACGCTACGCGGCGCGACCAACGCCCATCCGCCGAGGACGAAGAACACGGCAGCGATCATCCACTGAATGTGCTGCGTCGTCATTCAGAGACCGTAAATCGCTTAAGTACCGTCCGATCAATCTCTATCCCAAGACCCGGCCCCGTCGGGACGGCAACGATGCCATTCTCATGCTCGATCGGTGTCTTCAGGACCGCCTGCCGGAAAGGATGCTCGGACCGGTCGAACTCCAACAGGGGTTGGCGAGACGTATGACGCGGCGGATTATCGGGAATCACGGCCAGCAGATGCAGCGCCGCCGACAGCCCGATGCCCGTCCCCCAGACATGCGCGAGATAGCGGACACCGAAGGCGTTCGCCATGTCGGCAATCTTCTTGCACTCGGATAATCCGCCTGCGGCGCATGTGTCCGGCTGGATGATATCCATGGCACGGCGCGTCAGCACCTCGCGGAATCCCCATCGCGTGAACTCACATTCGCCGCCCGCGACGGGAATCGGCTGACCGCGGCGCACCTCTTCATATGATCCCAGATCGTCCGGGACCACGGGCTCTTCGAACCAGCCGATATCGAGCGGCGCAACCGCACGGCCGAGCGCAATGGCATCGATAGCGTCGTAACCATGATTCGCATCGAGCATCAGGCCGATCTTCGGTCCCATCGCTTCGCGCACCGCGCGGATCAGAGCAATATCCTCGGGAATGCCAAAACCGATCTTCAGCTTCACCGCGCCGAAGCCTTCTTTAACGTAACCTTTGACCTCCTCGACGATGTAGTCGAGCGGATCGCCGCTGTCGCGGCGGTAGGTGCCAGTGGCATAAGCCGGGACGCTGGTGCGCAAAGGTCCGCCCATCAGCTGGTGAACCGGCGCCTCGAAATGTTTTCCTTTGATGTCCCACAGGGCGATGTCAACGCCGCTGATCGCGGTGACCGTCAGCCCTTTCTGCCCCTGATCGCGGAACTGATTATAGAGTGTCTGCCAGATGCGTTCCGTAGCGAGCGCATCCTGACCTATGAGCAACGGGCGGAAAGCCTGCACGATAGCCGCATTGAGTCGGGCCGGTCCGAAGCACTCTCCCCACCCTGTCGTGCCGTCCTCGCAAACGATTTCTACGACGCAGCCACCACGCGTATCGGCTCGGTTGAACGACCACGAGAACGGTGTGTCGATCTTTGCCTCCAAGACATGGGTATTTACCTCCGCAATCTTCATCTCATTTGTCCTTTTTGGGTGGCACGGTTCGTATACGTAAGCTATCGTCCCGCCACTTCGGTCGCCAAGAGCCGGAAACCGATACTTGTATTGCAGAAATGCAAACAGCTACCCAAGGGAGGAAACGAAATGATTACACGCAGAACAATGCTTGCCGGAGTCGGCGCTGCAGCCGGTGCGGTAGCAATGCCGAGCATCGTACGAGCGCAGGCGCCCATCACGCTCAATGGCGCGTCGCAGTTTAATGACGATCACGCATTTACCAAGGCTCTGGCCAGGTTTGGCGAGATCGTGAAGAAGGAATACGGCAAGCCTATCGAGTTCGTATTGCACAAGAATTCGTCGCTGGGCCTCGAAAAGCAGTACTTCGAGTACATGGCACAGGGCAAAGCAGTCGACTTCGCCGTCGTTTCGCCCGCTCATATGTCGACGTTCTCCAAGGCTGCGCCGTTCATCGACGCTCCCTTCGTATTCCGTGACCTGGAGCATCTGAACAAGGTCGTTTCGGCGGATCTGTTGGCCCCGGTCGCCAAGGAAATCGCCGACAAGTCCGACGTCATGCTGATCGGTTACGGCGGCGGCGGTGTGCGTAACATCTTCATCAACAAGGAGATCGACACGCTGGCCGGTCTCAAGGGCCTGAAGGTCCGTGTTCAGGGCGCGCCGATCTGGTCGAAGACGTTCGCGGCTGTCGGCATGTCACCGACCGTCATCGCCTACAACGAGGTCTATAACGCCATTCAGAACAACGTCATCAGCGCCGGCGAGAACGAAGCTGCGGGCGTCGAGGCGATGAAGTTCTACGAAGTCGCGCCGAATCTGACCCTCACCAAGCACGCCATGACGATTCGCCCAATCTGCTTCTCCGGCAAGACGTTCAAGAACCTGCCGAAAGATCTGCAGGACATCATCATCAAGGCTGGCAAGGAAGCCGGTGACTATGGCCGCGAGGTCGAGTCGTCCGAAGACCAGAAGAAGCTCGACGCGATGCAAGCCGCTGGCAAGCTGAAGCAGGTTGAGTTCAAGGATCGTCCGGAAATGCAGAAGCTCGCAGCTCCGGTCATGACCACCTATGCTGATGAGATCGGCGTCGGCGACCTCTACAAAAAGATCAGCGCGCTCTAAGCGCTTCTGCAATTTGAGTTTGCAGAACGGCCGGGGCAACCCGGCCGTTCTCGTCAGCTCCGATCCGGATAGTCAGATGACAGACCTAGCTCCTGCGCCTGCTCCGGCGCCCACAACGGCCTGGCGCCGCTTCACAGAGTGGTACTCGACGGCGCTCTCGTTCGCACTGGCGATATCGCTTTTCATTCTCATCATTCCCGTCAGCCTTCAGATCTTCTCCCGCTATACCGCGCTGATTCCGAGTTACATCTGGACGGAAGAAATGGCGCGCTTCCTGTTCATCTGGACGATCATGATCGGAGCGATGATCGGCGTTCGGGAATGGACCCATTTCGAGGTCGACGTCTGGCCGCGCATGGGCCGCAAGGGAGAAGCAGCGCTGTCAATTGCATCGCGCCTCGGCGTTCTGGTTACTGCGCTGATCTTTGTGTGGGCTGGAACTCAGTTCACCCAGTTCGCCATGAACCGCATCTCCGAACTCGCGGAACTGCCGCTCTGGTACATTCATATCGCTTGGCCACTAACCGGACTGACATGGATCGTGTTTCTTGGAGAGCAGTTCGTTGACAATCTGAAAATTCTTTTTGGGAGGGACGAGGCGTGACCGGCGCATCTCTATCGCCGGGCGAAGCCGCGGCAATTCTCTTCGGACTGTTTTTCTTCCTGTTGTTCATGCGCGTGCCGATTGCGTTCGCACTTGGCCTAGCCTGCATTCCGATTCTCATCATAGAGCCTCGCCTCGACACGATGACGTTGATGTCGGAAACGTTCAACGCCTTCAACTCGTTCATCCTGCTCGCGGTGCCGTTCTATCTGCTGACTGCAAACATCATGAACTTCGGTGGCACGACCGATAGGCTCATGAAATTGTCTCGCGCGATTGTCGGTCACTTCCCTGGCAGTCTGGCGCAGATCAACGTTGTGTTGTCGATGTTCTTCGCCGGTATTTCCGGATCGGCCACCGCGGACGCCGCTAGTCAGTCCAAGCTGTTTATCGAGGCGCAGACACGGGAAGGCTATGACCTTTCGTTCTCTGTCGCCATCACCGCCGTTTCGGCTGTCATGGCGGTGATCATTCCGCCGTCGATCGTCATGATCGTGTGGGGCGGTATTCTCACCGTTTCCATCGGCGGATTGTTTCTGGCCGGCATCCTGCCGGGCCTGCTCATCGGCGTCGCCCAGATGGCAACCGTGCATATCTACGCCAAGCGCCGGGGATATCCGACCTATCCGAGATCAACCTGGCGCGAACTGATGTGCGCGACCTACGTGGCCATTCCCGCACTGATGACGCCTGCCATCATTATCGGCGGCAAGATCTTCGGTCTGTTCACAGCGACTGAGGCGGCCTGCATCGCCGTTCTATATGCCAGCACGCTGTCGTTCATCGTGTATCGCGAAATGAACGTGAAGACGTTCTATCACGCGCTGCTCGACACCGGTAAGCTTGCGGGCATCACACTGTTCTGCGTCGGCACCGCCAGCGCGTTCGGATGGCTTCTCGCTTACTATAAAATTCCCGAAGCCATCCTCACGGGCGTGTCGGCCTGGAACATGGGCTTCCTGGCCACCGGGTTCTTCATAGCTGGTGTATTCCTAGTCGTCGGCTGCTTCCTTGATGCGATCCCCGCAATCATCATTTGCGCACCGATCCTGGAACCACTGACGCGTGCGGTATCGATGGAGCCGATTCACTTCGCGATGATCAGCATCGTCTCGCTGGCATTCGGCCTGGTCACGCCGCCCTACGGGCTTTGCCTGCTGATAGCCTGTGCGATAGCAGGCATACCATTGCGCGCCGCGCTCAAGGACGTCGGCATCATGCTGATACCAATGTTTGTCGTGCTCGGCATGGTGATCATGTGGCCGCAGGTTTCGCTGTTGATCCCGAGCATTGTGGCTCCTGAGTTCCTGCGCTGATTACCGGCTCAGGCCATAGAAAATGACGGCAGGACGGCTGCCTTGTTCCGGCCACGGAACAGCCGCCGTCCTCCCCTGGCGACGCCGCAAAGGCCAGCTATTTGGTTCGTCCTCTGAGCAAATTGGCAGGAGGGTGCCCAATGAGCTGGTCT
>JAEYYQ010000553.1 GCA_023428365.1 Pseudomonadota bacterium
GCAGGCGCAGTGCCGCCGACAGCAGCGTCTCAAGGCCAATGGCGCCGTCGGCAGCTTCCGCGAACGGACGGCGCTTGACGTCCTCATCCTGAGGGTCATGGCTGGAGACGATGACATCGATATCTCCGGCCGCCAGCCCGCGGAGCAGAGCTACGCGGTCTTCCTCACCGCGCAGCGGCGGTCGCAGCTTGAAGAAGGTGCGATAGGGACCGATGTCGTTCTCGTTGAGTGTCAGATGATTGATCGAGACGCCGCATGTCACCGGCAGTTTCCGGGCTTTGGCAGCACGGACGATATCGAGGCTTTCGCGGCACGAGATGGTGGCGGCGTGGTAGCGTCCACCCGTGATCTCGACCAGCTGAATATCGCGCTCGAGGACAATGGTTTCTGCCGCTTTCGGCGCTCCCGGCAGGCCAAGCCGCGCGGCCACATGGCCGGCATTCATGCACGTACCTTCCGAAAGGTACGGGTCCTCGGTGTGGTGCACGATGAGCGCGCCGTGATCCTTGGCGTACAGCAGCGCGTTACGCATCACCCTGGTGTTCGCGATGCTGGATTTGCCGTTGGAGAACGCAATGGCGCCGGCGCGCTTCAACAGTCCGACTTCGGTGATCTCCTTGCCTTCGAGGCCCTTGGTCAGGGCCGCCATCGTGTGCACGTTGACGATGGCGTTGTCGCGCGCGCGGCGCTGGATGAAATCGACGAGCGCCACCTGATCGATCACCGGATCGGTGTCCGGCATGACGATGATGGTCGTGACGCCGCCTGCCGCTGCCGCCTGGCTGGCGGTCTTCAACGTTTCGCGGTGCTCGGTTCCCGGTTCCCCGGTGAAAACCTGAACGTCGACAAGGCCGGGCGCCAGGATATGTCCTCGGCAGTCGATGACCTCGGCGCCTTCGGGCGCGTTGCGGCGCAGATGGCCGCCGATGTCTTCAATCACGCCGTCGGCAATCAGGATGCCGCCGGGTTCGTCGCGATTGCTCGCAGGGTCGATCACGCGTGCGTTGATGAGGACGGTACGCTTGGCTTTGGTCGTCTGGCGGGTGCTGGTGCGCATCGGGTCCTCCGCTCAATGGTTGGGGAGGTTGCGGGCCAGTGCTTCGAGCACGGCCATGCGCACGGCGACACCCATTTCGACCTGCTCGCGGATCAGGCTGCGTGAGTGGTCGGCAATGGTCGAGGCGATTTCCACGCCTCGGTTCATCGGGCCCGGATGCATGATCAGCGCGTCGGGTTTGGCGCGCGCCAGCTTCTCGTGATCGAGGCCGAAGAAGTGGAAGTACTCGCGGCTGGAGGGCACGAGTGAGCCCTGCATGCGCTCGCGCTGCAGACGCAACATCATGACGATGTCGACGCCTTCCAACCCTTTCCACATGTCAGTGTAGACCTCCGCCCCGAACCGCTCCGGCTCGGCGGGAAGCAGTGTCGAGGGAGCGATGAGGCGGACGCGCGCGCCCATGATGGTGAGCACGTTGATGTTCGAGCGCGCCACGCGGGAATGGAGAATGTCGCCGCAGATGGCCACGGTCAGCCCGGCGATGCGGCCCTTGGCCCGCTGGATGGTCAGCGCGTCGAGTAAGGCCTGAGTCGGATGCTGGTGGGCGCCGTCACCGGCGTTGATCACCGAGCAATCGACCTTCTGCGACAACAGTTCCACTGCGCCGGCCGAGTGATGCCGGACCGCGATGATATCCGGGCGCATGGCGTTGAGCGTCATGGCCGTGTCGATCAGCGTCTCGCCCTTTTGCACGGACGAGGTCGAGACGTTCATGTTCATGACGTCGGCCCCGAGGCGTTTCCCGGCAAGCTCGAAGGAGCTTTGCGTTCGGGTCGACGCCTCGAAGAACAGGTTGATGAGCGTGCGTCCTCTCAGGACGTCGCGCTTCTTGTTGACCTGCCGATTGATATCGGCGGCCTTGTTCGCGAGGTCGAGAAGCGCGGTGATTTCTTTCGCCGTCAGGGTCTCGCAGGTCAACAAATGACGCTGAGAGAAGAAGGCGGTGTCGGGAGCTTGTGTGTGGCTGGTCATTAAAGCCGTTTGTATAGAAGCCGACCTGCAGGTCGGCAAGCGGCTTGAGACAACTTGTTGACAGCTGAACTTAACGGCTGACGATCGGTTCCCTGCCGGGTTGTATCCGGAAGCGTAGCTGCGCCCCGTCAGGTTGTCGGCAGAACAATATCGAAAGTGCCAGCCAGCGCCCCAGGTTCGAGTCGTTCGGCGGGGGCCAGCCGAACCAGAACCATCTCCCGCTGACGCGCGTCTCGGATGCTGCGCAGCAGGCCGTCGCGCTCATTAAGCGGTTCACCCGCAACATACATTTGCGTGACGAGAGGGGGTGCTCCAGTCGTCGTAATCGCGAAATGGATATGCGGCGTGCGCCCGGGATAGGGGACAGGCTTGATCGTGCGGAAGCTGTAGCTGCCGTCGGCGTTGCTCACCATTCTGCCGCGTCCCTGGAACCCCTGATCGCGACGGCCACGGGCCGCCCGGTCACGGGGATGAAGGTAGTGGCCGTTGTTGTCGCACTGCCATATCTCCACCTGGGCTCCGGGGATCGGCGCGCCGTTCGTGTCGACGATGTGGCCGGTGATGTGGGTTACGTGCCCCATGGCGCGGGCTGCTTCGCCCCGCACGACGACAAGGTCGTTATCGACGTCGCCGGCCCAGTCGACGGGATAGAAGGGGCCAGTCGTTTGCCGAGGCGTCGGCACCAAGGAGGGCGACGCGGCGAGAGCGGGCAAGCGGGGCAGGGCCGACACAGCCGCACTGGCAGCCAGCGCCCCGATAACATGCCGACGTCCGAGTGGGGGTGTCGGAATTCGCGTCATGGGAAACTCCTGAGGGCGTTTCCTAGTATGTGTACTCACATCGTCTCCACGGGCAGGAGTCACTTGGAGTCAAAACTCCGTGTCCCGGGACCGGTCGCTCCATTGCAACGCTGGGATGCGGTCGGGCGCTTGCTCCGAATGTGGCAAGCTGAAAGACTGCGAAGCGTCGTTGCCTGGAGCCCATCATCAGCCATGCCCAGCTTTCTACCGCCACTGCTCGTGGTGCTGATCCCGCTCGTGGGCGTCTCCGCTGCGCAGTTGTTCCTGGCGGTTGTTGCGCCGCTCATGATGGATGCGGCGGGCGCCGAACCGACGGCTTATGGCTGGGTCGCTGGGGCGTGCGGGTTGGGTTCCATTTGGTTCTACATGTCCAACCATGCCATCACACCGGCGCTGGGGCCGATGCGGACGCTGCAACTGGGCGTCGGAGTTCTGTTGCTGGGCGTGGGTCTATGCCAGACCGCGTTCTTTCCACTGATCCTGCTCGGCGCGCTGTTCATCGGATTTGGCTATTCGAGCTCAACGCCTGCAGGCAGCCAAGTCGTTGCCGACCACGCGCCGCGCGAATACTGGGCGACGCTGTTTTCCCTTCGCCAGGCCGGTGTTCCGCTAGGCGGCGTGATCGCGGGCGCTCTGGGTGGTTGGCTGTTGACCGATGTAAGCTGGCGCACGGCCTTCACGACGATCGCACTGATCACCGCGTGTCTTGCGCTACCGCTGGTTTTTGCTCCGCGCAGCTACAATGAAGGCAGGCCGCGAAATGTTTTCCGGATTGGTGGGGTGTTTGCTCCGTCCAATCTGTTGCGACCGTTCCGTGCTCTGCGATTGGCGCCCGGACTACCTCGGCTGGTGCTCGTGTGCGTGGGGTTCGCGGTCGTGCAAAGCGCTGTGTTCTCGTTCTTCGTCATCTATCTGCATGATGGCCTTGGCTATGGACTGGCGGTGGCGGGCACTCTGTTCGCAATACTGCAGGGTGCGAGCGTGATGGGGCGTATCGTCTTCGGTCTCGTTGCGGACCGGGTGGGATCGCCGCGGCCGGTGTTGATGGTGCTGGCAGCTTTTTCCTCCATCGCGGGTCTGCTGCTGGCCAACCTCGGTCCGGAGTTACCGTTTATTCTGCTGATCGGCGTTGCGCTGATCGTCGGGGCATCGGTCGCGACCTGGAACGGACTTTATCTCGCTGAGGCCGCCAGTATGGCGCCACCGGAGGCAGTCAGCGAGGTCACGGCGGGAACGACCTTCTTCGTGTTCCTGACCTATACGGTGACGCCACCGCTCTTCGGCATTCTCATCAAGAGCTTCGGGTATCCGAGCGCGTTCCTTGCCGCTGCGGCGGCCGTCGCCGTGTCCGGGATCATTCTGCTCCTGGGAAGGAACGCAAGCCCGGCTCCTCGTCATGGCGAGGCGTGAAGGCAGAGGACGTTGAACGCGGCGGCACCGCCATTGCGATAGCCCCGGAACGGATTTGCGAGATTGTGCAGGGCTGCTGGCTGGGCATCCACGATGTGTTATTCAAGAACAGCTCGCACCGCGTGAGCACAGTGCCGATGGGCGTATTCATGCACACGACGTCGCCGAGCTTGAAGGCTTGTCCCTGAAAACGACAGCGGCACGGGATAGGCATGCCCCATCCGTCGATCACCTGTCCGGGCGTAATGCGGGGATCGGTTTGAGGTGGTTGGCCAGGCTCTGCGGAGGCGCTGGGTGAGGCTGCAATAAGCACAAGCAAGAAGGTGATCGCGGCCGTGGCCGCGAGCGATGACCGTACGTGATGTCGCCGCGTTACCCCATGCCGGAAAGAGTATCAGCAAGCGCAGCGATGTCAAAACTGCGCTTATTCAGCCTGTGGGGCGGGTTTGCCGCGCATCTTGCGCCGCCGCTCGACGATCGGTCCAGCCTGTACCAGTAGCGTGGCAAGAAACATGAGGCTTGCACCGATCCAGCCGATGGTCGGGAGCCGCTCGCCCAGCAGAATGGCTCCGGCCGCAGCCGCAAACAGCGTTTCCATGCTGACCAGGATAGCGGCTTCGCTTGGTGGCGTATGCTTCAGGGCAATCGCGAGCAGCGTGAAGGTCACGGCGCTCGACAGGATGCCGACAAAGGCGATGGCCGGGGCCGCCGCGATCAGGCCGTCGAGCGTGATCGGTTCCATGACGATTGCGGCCAACCATGCGCACACGGCAACGACTGCAAATTGCATCGCCGTGAAAGTGACCGGCCGGCCGTAGGGAGACGCGGAACTTGTGATCAGCATATGCGCTGCCCATACGACAGCGGACAGTGCGATCAGACCATCCCCAAAGGAGAAGCCGTCGAGTGTGCCACCGCCGAGCAGCCATGTGCCGACGAAAGCCATCCCAACTGCAGGCCAGACGTAAGTGGTCGGTGGCCTGCTCAGAACGATCCAAGCGATTAGCGGTGTGAAGATCACGTAGAGCGCCGTCAGAAAGCCGGAATTGGTGACAGTCGCTGTAACGATACCGGCTTGCTGAATGATAGCGGCGCCGAAAAACGCCAGCCCCGCCCATAGTCCGATACGCAAGAAGTCCGGCGACGAGCGCGCGCCTGCGCGACGCGTCTCCAAAATGGCAAGTGGCGTGAGGCAGATCGCCGCCAGCGTGGCGCGTGAGGCCACGAACAGCAATGGTCCCACATGCTCCATCGCCGTCTTCTGGAAATAGAATGCAACGCCCCAAATTGCGGCGGCGAGCAACAGCAGAAGGTCGGCTTTTATTCGGGTCATGGCGCCCGAGGTCATAGAGGGCCGCGGTGTTCACTGCAATGGTCAGTAAGGGCCTTTGGCGATCGGCGAGCTGCTTGGTGCGCCATACTGCACTGCAATCGCGCTGGACAAGCCCCGACGGCGGGCCTAGTCGGGATGCGGTTTCCCTTCACGTGGACGGTTTTCGACTCCCCCATGTCCGCTCTTCCCATTTCATGGCCGCATGTTGCGCCTCTGCTGCTCTTGGCGGCCTCGAACGTCTTCATGACGTTCGCCTGGTATGGGCATCTGAAGTTCAAATCGTCGCCGTTGATGCTGGCGATCCTGATCTCCTGGGGCATCGCGTTTTTCGAATACTGCCTTGCGGTTCCGGCCAACCGGATCGGCTACGGCGTTTATTCGGCAGCACAGTTGAAGACCATCCAGGAGGTCATGACGCTCACCGTTTTCGCCGTCTTCTCCGTCCTTTATCTCGGTGAAGCTTTTACGTGGAGATACGCGGCCGGCTTTGCCTTGATCGCAGCCGGAGCGGGCCTGATTTTCTCTGGGCGCGGCTGATGCTGGAGGCGCCGGTCCTGGCGGCATTGATGGCGGCGGCTTTCGCCGGGGCCTTCTTGCAATCCGCGATCGGATTCGGCTTTGCGCTTGTTGCAGCGCCGGTGTTCCTGCTCGTCATGCAATCTGCGGCAGCCATGCAGGTGCTGGTCGCCATCCATGTGGTGCAGAGCGCAATGCTTGTGCCGGGACTGTGGCGCAAGGCGTCGCGAAAGCTGCTGGTCCCCATGCTGCTCGGAAGTCTGGCTGGGATTCCCTTGGGGCTGGCGATCTATCTCGCGCTGGACCTGGATACGCTGAAACTCACCGTCGGGATCGTGATGCTGCTCTTCACGGCGCTGTTGATTGCGCGGGACGCCGGCTGGCTGAAACAAGCGTTTTCTTCAAACGGTCCGCCAAACTCCTCCGCTGCGGCCAGCGTTGGCGCATGCGCGGGAGCTTTGACATCGGTCCTGGTTCTGCCGGGGCCGCCGCTCATTCTTTATGTTGCCGCGCGCAATATGGATAAGGCCGAGAGCCGCGCGCTGTCGCTGACGTTCTTCGCCTTCTGCTACGTGGTGGTGACGCTCACGCATGCCTTCGGGTTGGGGATGAGCCGTGAGACGTGGGCGCTCGTAGGGTGGTTGTCGCCCGCGGTGGTTGCTGCAACTGTTCTTGGGGCGATTTGGGCGCGCTCGCTCAGCGAGCAGCGTTTCCGCATCGGCATCATCGCGGTTTCGCTGCTGTCAGGGATATGGCTGATCTGGAGCGCTCTATAGGCCGCGTACCAGATTGCCGACCATCAGAACGATATAGGCGGTGATGGCCAGCCAGTATTCCTGATGGGGCAGATAGCGAGGCACGTGCAGGAAGCCGAGCTTGGTCGCCACGGCCAGTCCCGCCAGCACCAGCGAGATCAGGAACACCATGATCGTCGGCGGATTCAAACGCATAACAACCCTCCCCTTGCCCGGATTGTAGCGTTTTACAGGGTCCGGTGCGCTTGGCCAGCCGGAGATTGCGTTTCATCGGCCTCGATGATGAAGCGTACGAGGCTGCCCGTGCCTTTTACGTCACGGCAGGTCACAAGCAACAGGCGCGGCCCGGCCGCTTTGTCGACCCGTGTCAGGCCGGCATCGACGTCGCGGATGTCGATGACTTCGAGCGTTTGAGCAAGGCCGGAGCTGCCGGAAATATTGATGCGATCACCCAAGGCCACAGGCTTCGACAGCCCGGCTGACACGCCGTTGCTGCTGCTCAGGTGGAAATTGGGGCTGTCTGCCAGTCGGGCAGGAGCCTGGGCTACAGCTTTGCCGGGAGACTGAGTACGAGCCAAAGCATTCTCAACACTCCGGTCGAGGACGGCTTCCGGCTTGAACAACGTGACTGCGAGAACGCCTACGGCCATACAAGCGGCAGCCAGCGAGAACAGCGGCAACCCCTCGAGGACCCTACGGCTATCGATCATATTGCATCTCTCCATGCAAAGGCGCCAACGATAGTCATATAGGAGCACCGACGGCGTCCGGGAGCCCCCGAAGCTCAAGTGCCCCCGAATCTCAAGTGGCAGTGTATAGCCGTAGATTCGTCCCTGCATTCGACAGTTTTGTGACCACGTGTTGACCAAACGGGGTCAGATGGCCGCGCGATACGGCACTGAATGTTAGCCGATCGCGGCGCATCGCGGGGCCTTCTCATCGAGTTACGGCGACTCAATCACACATCAAGGATAGCACAACGTACGGTCGCTCCCAGGCTTCGTTGCAACCCAGGCATGTATTGTTTCCGGCCGCTAAGGCAGGAGCAGAAACGCCGCGGCAGCGACCAGCGTTGGCAACAGGGCTGCCGAGAATAGCCCGACGGCGCTGATGACGCCGTCGTCGAAACTGCCTTTCAGAATCGCGAATCCGGCCGGGTTCGGGGCATTCGCGATGACGGTAAGGCCGCCACCTGTCACGGCGCCCGCGACAAGGGCATATTTGAACTCGTCGTTCACGCCCTCAACCAATGATCCGAGGTAGGTCAAAGCGGCATTGTCGGTAATCGCCGTCAATGCCGTCGCACCCCAGTAGAGCATCTGCGGCGACATGCCGGACAGAGCCGGTTGCAGCCACCACTTCTGCAATCCGCCGAGGACCACGAGGCCCGCGAGGAAGAACGCCACCATCAGCCCCTCGCGGATCAGCAGCCGCGACTGGTACTTCTTGTAGGCTTCGGTGAAACCCAGGAAGAACAGGAAGAAGGCCGAGAACACCACCGGGTGATGATTGAAGATCACCACCAGCGCCAGGAACAACAAGTGGACCAGGATCACCCAGACTGGAACATCCAGGCGGGCGAGCGCGGCAGACATCGTGGAGATGCCCTTCAGGTAGTCACGGAACAGATAGGTGAGAACCGCGGCGTTGAAGAACACGGCGATCGCCGCCTTCCAGCCGAACGTCGATAGCATGAACGGCGTGGTCCAGCCCCATGTCTCTGCAACCATCAGGACGGGTGGGGCCGCGAAGTGAGTAAGAACCCCGCCGATCGATATGTTGACGAACAACACGCCGAGGGTGGCGTACTTGAATCGGGTCGGGGCGTTCTTCTGCATGAACCGCTCGCGCAGCAGCAAAGCACAGAGTGTCATCGCGGCTGGCTCGGTGATGAATGAGCCGAGCAAAGGTCCAACCGAAAGAAGCGTAAAGTAGTACGCCGTGGCAGCTGGTAGCGGCAGCAGCCGCGACAGCCAGCTCAGCAGCGCGCCCGCAAAGTCGATGACCGGTCGGCTGGCCGCCATCACCATGATGACGAATACGAACGCCGGTTCGGTGAAGTTGCGGCTTTCGAGATATTCTTGCGACGGTGTCGGTCCAAGCTGGATCGCCACGAGCAGCAGCAACACCATTGCCCAGAAGCCGAACACGGCTTCCACCTCGCCGAGAAGATGCCAGAGCCCCGCATGGGCGGGCTGGGCTTTGGCCAGATGCTCGAAGTATGACGCCGAGAAGGTGTGTAGGACCGCGATGGCAAAAATGACCGCGGCCATAACCTCGACGAAGTGGGGAAGCTGCGATTCCATCGGAGATTTTTCTCGTTGAAGGCAGGCGGCGCCAGCGGCGTGACGGAAGGAAGGCGCCTAGCCTGCAACATCGCAGGAAAATGATCGACAAGAAAATGCAGGCGACGATCAGGCCTGTCGCCGTGCACGCTTCCTAACCAGTCCGAATGCTCCCGATTAGATGATCCGCCGTTGCTGGAGAAAATCGTAGATGCGATCGGCCAATTGATCAGCTGGCACGCTTCCCGATTCCAGACGTAGCTCGGCATCCGCCGGTGCTTCGTAGCGCGAGGATATCCCCGTGAAGTTTTGGATCTCGCCAGCCCGGGCCTTCTTATAAAGCCCCTTCACATCGCGCTGCTCGCAAATGTCGAGCGGGGTGTCGACGAAGATTTCCATGAACTCGTTATCGTCAAAAAGCTCGCGCGCCATACGCCGCTCCGCCGTGAATGGCGAGATGAACGACACGAGAACGATCAGACCGGCATCCACCATCAGCCGGGCGACATGTGCCGCGCGGCGGATGTTCTCGATGCGATCGGCATCGGTGAAGCCCAAGTCGCGGTTGAGACCGTGGCGGGTGTTATCGCCATCGAGGATGAAGATGTGCCGGCCATGCGCGCTGAGCTTCTTGTCGAGCAGATTGGCGATGGTGGATTTTCCGGAGCCCGACAGACCGGTGAACCATAGGCAGCAGGCTTTCTGCCCCTTGAGCTCCGCCCGCGTCTGCTTCGTCACGTCAAGCGCTTGCCAATGCACATTGGTGGCGCGGCGCAGGCCGAACATGATCATCCCGGCGCCGACGGTCTGATTGCTCAGCCGGTCGATGATAATGAAACCGCCAGTCGCGCGGTTTTCCTCGTAGGAATCGAAAGCGATCGGCGTTTGGGTCTCGATGTTGACGACGCCGATGTCGTTGAGACCGAGCGTCTTTCCAGCCAGCTTTTGCAGACTGTTGATGTCTTCCTTGAATTTGATCTCGGTAATGCTGGCGGGAATTGTCCGGGTCCCGATTTTCAGGAGATACGGTCGCCCCGGGTACAGGGGTTCGTCGTGCATCCAAACGACATGCGCGGCGAACTGATCCGAGACCTCGGGCCGCTGGGCCGGGAGCACCAGCAGATCGCCACGCGAGATATCGAGTTCGTCGTGAAGCGTTACGGTCACCGCGTCACCAGCCTGGGCTTCCGTCAGCTGCCCGTCGAATGTGACGATCTCCTGGACCCGCGACGAACGACCGGACGTCGCATTTACGACCTCGTCGCCCTCGCAAATCCGGCCGCTCGCAATCGTACCGGAGAAACCGCGGAAATTCTGGTTCGGCCGATTTACCCACTGCACCGGCATGCGGAACGGCTTGGCCGTCAGATCGCCCGCGAGATCGACCGTCTCGAGATGCCGGATGAGAGTCGGGCCGTCGTACCAGGGCATCGCGGTTGTCGGCTTGACCACGTTGTCGCCAAACCGCGCAGACATCGGAATGGCCTGCAGGTTGTCGATCTTCAACTGCTCGGAGAAGGTCTGGTACTCATCCAGAATGCGTCGGAACACGTCCTCATCGTAGCCGACGAGGTCGATTTTATTGATGGCCAGCACCACGTTGCGGATGCCGAGCAGCGACACGATCACGGAGTGGCGACGTGTCTGTGCGAGGACACCCTTGCGCGCATCGATCAGGATGATGGCCAGATCCGCCGTCGAGGCGCCGGTCGCCATGTTGCGCGTGTACTGTTCATGCCCCGGCGTGTCGGCAACGATGAACTTACGTCGCGGCGTCGCAAAGAAGCGATACGCGACGTCGATCGTGATGCCTTGCTCGCGCTCGGCCTGTAAGCCGTCGACCAGCAGCGCCAGATCCAGGTCTTCGCCGGTCGTACCGTGCCTGCCGCTATCCCGCTTCAGAGTTGCGAGCTGATCGTCGAGCACCATCTGCGTATCGAATAGCAGCCGCCCGATCAGGGTCGATTTGCCGTCATCGACACTGCCGCAGGTCAGAAAGCGGAGGAGGTCCTTGTCGGTTTTGTCGTGCAGGCCGATGGTGTTCGGGTCGGCGAAATCTTCGGCATCGATGGTGGAGTAACGCATCAGAAGTAGCCCTCGCGCTTCTTGCGTTCCATGGAGCCAGACTCGTCATGATCGATGAGACGGCCCGATCGTTCGGACGATCGCGAACCAAGCATCTCGGCCACAATCTCAGAAAGCGTATTTGCGGTGGATGCCACTGCCCCGGTTAGCGGGTAACAGCCCAGGGTGCGGAAGCGCACCATCCGCACGGCGGGTGTCTCGCCTTCGGCCAGAGGCAGGCGGTCGTCGTCGACCATGATCAGCTGGCCATCGCGGTCGACAACCGGGCGCATGGCGGCGAAATACAGCGGCACGATGGGGATCTGCTCAGCGGCTATGTACTGCCAGATGTCGAGCTCAGTCCAATTCGAGAGCGGGAACACGCGCAGCGATTCACCTGCTTTGATCCGCGTATTGTAGAGATTCCAAAGTTCCGGCCGTTGGTTCTTCGGGTCCCAGGTCTGGGCAGCCGTCCGGAACGAGAACACGCGCTCTTTGGCCCGAGAGGCTTCCTCGTCCCGCCGCGCGCCGCCAAACGCGGCATCGAAACGGTAGTAGTTGAGCGCTTCCTTCAGCGCCTCGGTCTTCATGACATTCGTGTAGACCGCCGATCCATGGCTGAACGGTGAGATGCCTTGCGAGACGCCGGCAGAATTGGTGTGAACCAGAAGGTTCAGGCCGAGGCGCTTGGCAGTCTCGTCCCGAAAGGAGATCATCTCCTTGAATTTCCAGGTCGTATCGATGTGCAGGAGAGGAAACGGCGGCGGCGATGGATAAAACGCCTTCATCGCCAGATGCAGCATCACCGACGAGTCTTTTCCGATCGAATACATCATCACGGGGTTGCGGAATTCGGCCGCAACTTCGCGCATGATGTGGATCGCCTCGGCCTCCAGTCGTTTCAGATGCGTCGTTACCAAAGACATGAATGTGCGATGCTCGATTGCCGTACAGGCGCTGGTCCACCAATCGTGGCAGCGCTAAGTTGGGAGCATGGCCAAAATGAGAAACATGCGTGTACGAACTAAATAAAACCAATCTAAAGTTGTGGAAAACGCTCTCATGAACACGGCAGACGTCACGCTTCCGGGCGAAGCAAAGGTGGTCATCATCGGTGGCGGTGTGATCGGATGCTCCGTGGCCTACCATCTGGCGAAGCTCGGATGGCGGGACATCGTGCTGCTCGAACGCAAGCGATTGACCTCGGGCACGACCTGGCATGCAGCCGGTCTCATCGGTCAGCTCCGGGCCACGATGAACCTGACCAAGCTCGCGAAGTATTCAGCCGAGCTGTATCACAGCCTCGAAGCCGAGACCGGCATCGCGATCGGCTATCGTCATAATGGTTCGC
>JAEYYQ010000565.1 GCA_023428365.1 Pseudomonadota bacterium
CTAAATATCAGATGCGATCCGAATCGGGGAAACGAGGGAAACATGTTGGAACGCTATTTCGGGCTTAATCAGCTCGGCACAACTGTTCGAACCGAAATTCTGGCCGGCGTCACGACTTTCATGACGATGGCCTACATCATCTTTGACAATCCGCAAATCCTGGCCGACGCTGGAATGGACCGCGGCGCGGTATTCGTCGCCACGTGCCTTGCAGCCGCATTTGCGTCCGCCTTCATGGGCCTCTATGCCAACTACCCTATCGCGCTGGCGCCCGGCATGGGTCTCAATGCGTATTTCACCTATGGCGTCGTCAAAGGCATGGGCCATAGCTGGGAAACAGCCCTTGGCGCGGTCTTTCTTTCCGGCATCCTGTTCCTGATCGTCAGCCTCACCCACATCCGCGAATGGGTGATCAACAGCATTCCGCTTTCCCTGAAACTCGCCATCGCGGCCGGTATCGGGTTGTTCCTCGCGATCATCGGTTTGAAAAGCGCGGGTATCATCCAGGCTCATCCGGCAACGCTGGTGACGCTGGGCGATCTGAAGAGCGCACCGGCAGTATTGGCGTCGCTTGGCTTCCTGCTCATGGTCGCGCTGGATGCGCGGCGCGTTCCGGGCGCGATCATCATCGGCATCCTTGCTATCGCCGCAGCCGGCATTGCGATGGGTATCGGGCAGTTCGGAGGTATTGTCTCGATGCCGCCCTCCATCGCTCCGGTATTCCTGAAGATGGATATCATGGGCGCGCTCGAGGTCGGGTTGATCGCGATCGTCTTCACCTTCTTCTTCGTTGATGTCTTCGACAATACCGGAACTCTGGTGGGCGTTGCGCATAAGGCCGGACTGATCGGACCAGACGGGAAGCTGCCGCGCATCAATGGCGCGCTGACGGTCGATTCCACAGCTGCCATGGCCGGCGCCGCACTCGGCACATCAACCACGACGAGCTACATCGAGAGCGCCGCCGGTGTGAATGCAGGTGGTCGGAGCGGCCTTGTCGCCGTGACTGTCGCTGCGCTGTTCCTGCTTGCGCTGTTCTTCGCGCCGCTCGCCGGTTCGATTCCAGCCTTCGCGACTGCGCCCGCCCTCGTCTATGTCGCGTGCATGATGATGTCGGCGGCGAAGGATATCGACTATTCGGATGTTACCGAATATGCGCCAGCGATCATAACGATCGCATCGATGCCGCTGACATTCTCGATCGCGCATGGCATCGCTTTCGGGTTTATTACGTATGCGGGGATCAAACTTCTGTCAGGCCGCGTTTCGGAAATGAAGCCCGCCGTCGCTGTTCTGGCGGCGCTGTTCATTCTGAAGTTCGCGTTCCTCTAAGCGCGCTCACGTCACGCACCTTCCGGCGGCAGCGCTTGTATTCCTGCGGATGCAAGCGCTGCGCGGCCGAAATCATTGCCCGGATCACGCCATAGGGTGTGAACATGCGTCGCGCGCTCCCGCGTGCTGTACTCGATCGATACCGTCGGGCCGCTCAACCGATAATAGTGCAGATCGGTGGGCTCAAAGCCACCCGCCCACTCGAAACGCAGCGTGTCACGCGCCTCACCGATCAAACGCGCTATCTGCGCCTTCGCAAGATCGCGCGGCAGATTGAGAAAATAAGCTTCCGCCACACCGAGGATCAGGTGATGTTGGGTCTCGTCCGAGAGGTCGGCATAGGCGATGCCTCCCGGTTCGATCACAGTTGCGCGGCGCGGCCCGGCGCGGACATCGTTCGGCACATTGCCAGCCAGGAGGGCGCGTTTGAACTGCTCCGCATTGAGATTGCGCGCAAGATCTCGGCCTAAATAATCCTCTCGATCGAGCGGCATCAGACCTGCGTGTTCTCCCTCGCGGACCTCGGTTGGATCGGCACACACGCAATGCGGCGTGGTCGAAATCACCTGATCCCCGATTGCGGTGAAGTGCAGCGAGAGATGATGCCCCTCGACGCGCCACCCCCACGGGTCGCCCGATCGAGGATCGCCGAACACGGCGAACGCGTAAGCTCCTGGTCCGCGACCGAACCCGCGGGTCTGCTGCAGTACGGCCGCCAACTTCATCACACCGGTTGCCTTGGCGTAACCGTCATCGCTCAGCGACGCTCTCAATAGCGCCATGGAAAGCTCGCGTTCCGGAGCAGCCATATCGTCGAGAAACACGCCCGCGCGACGCCCCGGCACGTAGGTCCAGCGATGACGTTCGGGCGCTGCGAAAGGAAACGCAATTCGTTCACGCGTCCCGGCCCCAACCCCTTCGAGCAAAGCTATGGCCGAAGCCCGCATCGCAGAACCCGCGCTACGATTGTCATCCGCCAACGCCGTCATCGGGGGGAGCCCGGCCGGTAGAGAAACTCCGGCCATGGCTGCAGTGAAATCACGCCGGCTAATAGTGGGCGGCTGGCCGACATTTGTTGCCGACTTCCGAGTGTGGGTCATGCGACAACTCTCTGATCCGCACCGAACAGTGGGAAGCGGAACAGATGCCCCGCTTCCATGAACGAACCTACGAGGAATATTTCACCGCGCAGCCATAGGGGCGTGTGACAGCATTGGTGATCGGCTGTCCTTTGGTCACGGCAACGAGCGCGTCGCGGAAATAAGGCGTCGCCTTTTGCAGATCGTCGGCGCGGGTCGATGCGATGGAATCGATGCCGCCCATGTAGAGCAACGTGCCTTCGGCGTTGATGATGTACATATGCGGTGTCACGCGAGCAGTGTAGGCGCGCGCCACCTTGCCTTCCGGGTCCAGCAGGACGGCCGTCGGCGCGGCATTGCGCTTCGTGGTCAATTCATTGGCCTCGGCGGCTGAGACATTGCCCTGCTCACCCGGCGGCGATGAAATGACGCTGAGCCACACCACACCCGCATCGGCGGCTTCGCGCTGCAGGGCCTGCATGTTGTTGGCATTGTAATGCTTACGCACGAACGGGCAGTCGTGATTGGTCCATTCCAGCACGACCGTTTTGCCGCGCAGCGAGGAGAGGCTTTGCGTGGCGCCGTTGCTGTCGACCGCCGAAAAATCGGGAGCCGGCTGACCGACCTGTGGCGCAGCATGAGCTGGGCGGGTGCCCAGAATGGTGAGACCCCCAGCGGCCATCAACGTGAGACCGGTGGCACCACCGACCAGAAGGGTGCGGCGATCCATAGGAACTGCCAGTTTCGAAGTATTGCGTTGATCCGACATCACGATCTCCTGCTGAATTTTGCGAGGATTGGAAACTCACTTCATGGCGCGTTCGATTTCTCCGACCACGATTCCTTCAGTCAATACGGGCGGAAGAACCACCGGGTCGCGCCCCCCGGCGGGATAAAATGCATAAAAGGGCAAACCATCGCGATTGAAGCTGCGCAGAAACGCGGTGATCTCAGGGTCGCGATTGGTCCAGTCGCCCTTCAAGTAAGTGATACCCTTGTCACGGAACGCCTCTTGCACGCCATCAGTCGACAGCGTTGTCTTCTCATTGACGAGGCAAGTGATGCACCACGCCGCCGTCATGTTGATGAAGACAGGCTTGCCCTGCTTGCGAAGATCCGCCAGGCGGGCACCGGTGAAGGGCTGAAAGTTCGCAGCCGTCTCAGGAGTCCTGGCGGCATTTCCGGGAGTGGTGACGCTATCGAGCGGGAGCAGAAGGGCCAACGTTCCCACGACAGCCGCAGCCGCCAAACCGCGAGGAACCAAACCTCGCCCAGTGCTGTGCTGCGCGATGCCATAGATCCACGCCGCAAGAGCGATCAGCAACGCGCCAGTC
>JAEYYQ010000578.1 GCA_023428365.1 Pseudomonadota bacterium
ACCTCGTTGGTCGCTGTCCACTACGCCTGCCAGAGCCTGCTCAACCGCGAATGCGAGATGGCCATCGCCGGGGGCGTGACGATCGAGCTACCGCAAGGCCGCGGCTATCTATTCCAGGACGGCGAAATCCTCTCAACCGACGGCCACTGCCGCGCCTTCGATCACCGGGCCTCTGGGACCGTGTTCGGAAGCGGAACCGGCGTCGTCGTGCTCCGCCGTCTGGAAGACGCACTCGCCGACGGCGATCCGATCCACGCCGTCATCAAAGCCACCGCGATCAATAACGACGGCGCGGCCAAGGCCGGATATCTCGCGCCGAGCGTCACAGGCCAGGCCGAAGCCATCGTGGAAGCCCAGGCGCTCGCCGGTGTCGACGCAGATACCATCGGCTATGTCGAGTGCCACGGCACAGGCACCTATCTTGGCGATCCCATCGAGATCGAGGCGCTCACTCAGGCGTTTCGCCAGACCACCGACAAGCGCGGCTTCTGTCGCGTCGGTTCGGTGAAATCCAACATCGGACATCTCGATACGGCTGCTGGCGTGGTCAGCCTGATCAAAGCCATTCTGGCCGTGAAGCACGGCGAGATGCCGCCAACCCTGGGTTTCGAGAAGCCCAATCCATCTATCGACTTCGCCAATAGTCCGTTTGTCGTCAACGATCGGCTCACGCCGTGGCCGGAAGGCCCAGCGCCCCGCCGCGCCGGCGTGAACTCGCTTGGCGTCGGCGGCACCAACGCGCACGCGGTTATCGAAGAAGCACCACGGCAACCAGCCGCTGTTCGCCGCGACGCGGAGAGCCCGCAGCTTCTCATGACTTCGGCCAAAAGCCGGAAAGCCTTGGACGACGCAGGAGCGCGTCTCGCCGCTCACATCGCCGCGCATCCGGAACAAAGCCTCGCCGATATCGCCTACACGCTGTTCGAGGGACGCAAGCATTTCGACTATCGACGCGTCGTCGCTGTTACGGATAAGGCAGACGCCGTCGCCTGCTTGACCTCCACCACGCACCAGAGGCCGCAGACCCACACGGCGGTTGCAGGCGATGTCACGGGCAAGCCGGAAGCCGTCTTCCTGTTTCCCGGCGGCGGCTCCCAGTATCCGCACATGGCCCGCGCGCTGTACCGCGACGAGCCGGCATTCGCGCGCATTGTCGATGAAGGATTGTCTTATCTTCCGGCTGCTGTCTCTGACGAAATCCGGAGCATCTGGCTGGCAAAAGACGGCCCGACCACCGATGCCGCAATCCGATTGCTGAGACCATCGCTACAATTGCCTGCCATCCTCATCGTCGAAGTCGCCCTCGCGCGGCTCTGGATCAGCTGGGGCGTGAAGCCCGCCGCTCTGATCGGTCACTCGATGGGTGAGAATGCGGCTGCCTGCGTCTCCGGCGTTCTGAGTTTCAAGAATGCCATCAATCTCGTCTACCTGCGCGGGACGCTGTTCGAGGAAGTCCCCCCTGGCGGCATGGTCAGCGTCGGCCTGTCTTACGACGCGCTCAAAGCCCGGCTTCCGGAACGCCTCGACGTCGCCTCCGTCAACGCTCCAGAGTTGTGTGTCGTCTCCGGGCCGAACGATGCGCTCGATTCATTCCGCGAAACGCTCGTCGCCGAAGGTATCGACGCAAGCCGAATCCCGATCGACATCGCCGCGCACTCCCGCATGTTGATACCGATCCTCGACCGCTTCCGCGCGTTTCTCAGTTCGATTCAGTTGTCGGCTCCGACGATACCGATTGTCGCAAACGGGACCGGCCATTGGCTCACGGCGGCAGAGGCACGCGACCCCGGCTACTGGACCTCGCACCTGCGTTCGACAATCCACTACGCTGACGGTGTCTCGTTCCTGGCTGAAAACCCTGCCCGGGTTTACATCGAGGTCGGTCCTGGGCGCGTGCTCGGTTCACTGGTCAAAGCGCATGGCATTCCGGCCAATCAGGTCATCAATAGCCTTCCGCATCCGGATGAAGGCAGCGACGACCGGCTGCATTTCCTCACCGCGCTCGGCCGCGCCTGGGCGACGGGTCTCGATGTCACCTTGAACAAATTCTGGTCCGCCGCGAACCCGCGCCGCGTCTCACTTCCGACCTACCCATTCCAACATCAACGCTATTTCCTGGATCGGATCGAAAACGCCGCCCTCGAACGACAGAACACGACGCCGACCAAAATTCCGGACATTGCCAATTGGGGTTGGCAGCCGACGTGGAAGCAGTCTGCGCCGGATGTTGATCTCACTGCTGCCGAGCGGGCTGCGTCTTGGCTGATCTTCCTCGATGACGGAAACGTCGGACGGACGCTTGCCCACAAACTGCGCGCGCACGGACATACTGTCACGACGGTTTCGCTAGGCGACAAATTTGGTGTGGCCGAAGATGGCAACTTCGTCGTCTGCCCGGAACATGGACGCGAGGGCTATGATCAGCTTCTCCAAAGTCTGCGCGACGCGAACCGCCTGCCCGAACGCATTGTCCATCTCTGGTTGCTCACTCACGATGAAAGCTTCCGTCCGGGTTCGAGCTTCTTCCATCGCAATCAGGAGCGCGGCTTCTATAGCCTGTTCTTCCTCGGTCAGGCGCTGAGCGACGTTGAGATCTCCGAGCCCATCCAACTCACTGTTGTCACCAACGGCATGATGCGGGTTCGCAAAGAGGCGGCGCCCTACCCTGATAAGGCCACGGTGTTGGGACCTGCGCAGGTTATTCCGCGCGAGCTGACGAACGTCTCGGTGCGCGTCGTGGATATCGCCATGCCTGTGTCTGCGCCGGAAGGTTTCATTCTTCGGCAGAAGACCCGACTGGCCAACATTCTGTCTTCCGCTAGCACTGACGGCGCGCAGCTCGATTGGCTGTGGGATGAAATTCTCGCCAGCAATGGCAATGAGATCGTCGCTCATCGCAACGAGCGTCGCTGGACCCGCACAACACAGCCGCTGCCTCTGCCAGAACCCACCAAGGACATTCCGTTCCGCGAACGCGGTGTGTATCTGATCACCGGCGGCTTGGGCGAACTTGGTCTCGCCTGCGCCCGTCACCTCGCACAGACCTTTAAGGCGCGCCTCGTTCTGATCGGCCGCACGCGCCTGCCCGACCGCGCGGAATGGCAGAGCTACATCGCCTCCTACGGCACGCAAGATCGCATCGGCCGCATCATCTCGGCGGCGCAGGATATCGAGCAGGCAGGTGGCGAGGTCCTTCTGTCCCAGGCGGACATCACAAATCCCGAATCTGTGTCCGCGGTCATTCGCGCGGCCATCGTGCGCTTTGGCGCGATCAACGGCGTGCTGCACGCCGCAGGTACAGTGAAAGACAATCTCATTCCGCTGAAAACAACGGAGGAAATCGAGGACGTGTTCGCGCCGAAGGTACTCGGCACGCAGGTTCTCGCCAACGCGCTGGCTGATACGCCACTGGATCTGATGGTGCTGTTCTCCTCGACGAGCACGGACACGACGCCAGCTGGACAGGTTGATTACGTCGCCGCCAACGCGTTTCTCAACGCGTTCGCTGACAGTCGCGCCGACAATCCCACCACCCGCACCGTCGCGATCCATTGGGGTGTCTGGAAAAACGTTGGCCTTGCGGCCCGGGCCATCGAGCGGGCGGAGACGAATACCGCCGATCTCACCGTTGAAACGATCGACGCTCCGCTATTCGATCGCCGTCTGAAGGATGCGCAAGGCAACGAGTGGCTTGAAGCTCGCCTCGACGGCGCGCGCCAATGGATCCTCGATGAGCACCGTCTGAAAAACGGCGAGGCTGTCCTGCCCGGCACCGGCTTCATCGAATTGATTGCAGAGGCCCTGACAGAAACTCATGTCTTCGGCCCGGTCGAAATCGAGAACCTCACGTTTCTTCAACCACTGCATGTGCCGGAGAGTGAAACACGCAGCGTGCGCGTGACGCTCACGCCCGATGGCGATGCTTACGCTACAGCCATCGAGACTGAACCGGCCACAGGAACCAATGGTGGTCTCATTCTCCACGCCAATGCGCAAATCCGCACCCGGCTTAGCGAACAACCGCACCCAGTTGATCTCGCGGCACTTCGCGGGGCTTGCGGCGAAGCGACCAGCAACGCCGATGGCAGCGCGATGCGATCGGCCCAAGATCCGCACCTGCGCTTTGGTCCGCGTTGGCAGGTGTTGCGGTCACTGTCCATCGGCCCCGGTGGCGCGATGGCGCACCTTGCGCTCGACGATGCCTTCAATGCTGATTTGCAGCAGGGATATCTCGTGCATCCGGCGCTGCTCGATATCGCAACGGGGTACGCCATGGCGCTGATCCCCGGCTACGATCCGGCGCGCGGGTTGTGGGTGCCGATGTCGTACGGACGCATCCGTCTATACGGCTCGCTGCCAGCGGAGATCTGGAGTCACGTCCGCCTCAACACGACGAGCGATTTCGGCCCCGGCTACGCGACATTCGATGTCACGATCTGCGATACCAACGGTCGTGTTCTGATCGACGTCGAAGGCTTCACCATCAAGCACATCGGCACCACTATCGACCTCGCCGCAGCCGCGACAGGCACACGCGCGTCGGGTTCTCAATCCAGCACCACGGACCTTTCGCCTGCGCTGGCGCAACTCGCCGCCCAAGTCGATCAGGGCATTCTGCCGGATGAAGGCGGCGATGCCCTCGTTCGAGCCGTTGCGACGGGGAAGTCGCAAGTTATCGTCAGCTCGATGGACCTCGGCGAGTTGAAGGCCGCGGCTCAGCGCGTTCATGTTGAAGCCGTCGATACGGCCGGTTTCGAACGTCCCGATCTCGGCGTCGCGTTTGCGGAACCCGAAACCGAAACCCAGCGCACGCTGGCTGGCTTCTGGAGCGAACTGCTCGGCGTCCAGAACATCGGCATCAACGATAACTTCTTCGATCTCGGCGGCCATTCTCTGATCGCGGTTCGCCTGTTCCGCATGATCAAGAAAACTTTCGATGTCGAGTTCCCGATCTCGGTACTGTTCCAGGCGCCGACCATCGCACAGTGCGCCGAACTGATCGAAGCCGCAGGTGGCAAATCGAAAGACGAAAAGACCGGCAGCGCAGAAAAACCGTCGAACGTTTCCGTTCTACCCACCTTGCAGCATCTCGTGCGCATGGATCGCGGGCGGCACGTCGGGCGTACACCGTTCTTCATTTGCGCCGGCATGTTCGGCAATATTCTGAACCTGCGCCACCTCGCGCTTCAGATCGGCAACGACCGGCCGGTGTACGGATTGCAGG
>JAEYYQ010000607.1 GCA_023428365.1 Pseudomonadota bacterium
GACCTGGTTCGCGCTGACTGTAGCCAGTCTGTTCGTCATTCGCGCCGCCGCGATGCGTCGTGTACGTCACCTCGTTGCCAGCGGCGCTTTGCGGCACAAAATCGCGATCGTCGGCACGGCTGAATTCGCGCGCGATCTGAAAGCTCAGATCGAGGGTTCTGCTCCGTCCTTAGCTGTCGCCGACGTCACCATCATTTCAGGCCCCGACGACACGTCGCTCAGCAGCGAACTCGCCGTTATCAAAGATGCCGTTGCCCATCAGGAGATCGAAACCGTCGTCATCGGTATTCCGGCTTCGAACACGCGCTTAATTCAGAAAACAGTCCAGGAATTGGGATCATATTCGGCCGAACTGCTGGTCTGCAGCGAACTCGAGCCCTATCCGGTTGCTGTCGATGGATCTCGCAACCTGGGTAGTGCCCGCGCCAATGTCGTCACTCTCGTGCCGCAGTCCGAGCGTCACCGCGTCCTGAAAGGATTGCTCGATTACGCGGTCGCTGGTGTCGCGCTGTTCTTCCTTGCGCCGCTGCTCGCAGTGATCGCCGTTGCCATCAAGCTCGATAGCCCCGGCCCAGTGTTCTTCCGTCAGCGCCGCCTCGGCCAGAACAATCAGGTTTTCCGGATTTTCAAGTTCCGGACGATGACGGTTGCCGAAGACGGCGAGCACGTGGTCCAGGCCCAGCGCAACGACCCGCGCGTCACGCGGGTGGGAAGATTTCTGCGCCGCACCAGCCTTGACGAGCTGCCGCAGCTCATCAACGTGCTCACGGGCACAATGTCCCTCGTCGGTCCTCGTCCACATGCGGTCGCCCACGACGAAGAATTCGAGCAAAAGCTGGATCTGTTTTCCCGCCGCCGGCGCGTTCGCCCGGGTCTGACCGGCTGGGCGCAGGTTCATGGATATCGCGGCGAAACCCGGACAACCGCCGACATCCGCCATCGGATGCAGCACGACCTGTACTACATCGATAACTGGTCGCTGTGGCTGGATATGGAGATCATGGTGCGTACCGCGTTCGTCCTGTTCCGCGGCGCTTACTGATCAGCCGCCGTCTCGCGAAATACTCCCCAAACCCCCGACGGCACTTCCCCCAAAAGTGCCGCAAAAAGCCCCGCAACCACTCCCACGGTTGCGGGGCTCTTCCTATTTCGGACTGAAGATGATCTGCGTTCTACGGCGTGGGTCTATGCGTGCTGCCAAACAGCACGCTCGGCATGACCTTTACGCATTCCGCGTATCGGCGCCAAAGCCGACCTGGATTGCTGGCGAGGCGCCACAGCCATTCGCATCCAAGACGCTGGAACATTTTCGGCGCCCGTTTTTGAGTTCCGGCAATAAAATCGAGGCCGGCGCCAATGCATATAAACGCCATTCCCGGAACGTCCCGCGCGCAGCGATCAGCGAATATTTCCTGCTTCGGGGCTCCCAGAGCGACGAGGCAAATCCCGCCGCCGGACATCCTCAGCATTTCGATGGCCTCTCGCGCACCGTCACCCGTTACGTCGAATTCCGTGGGTGGCGCGTAAAGTCCGCTGATCCGCAAAGACGGATAGCGAGTTTTCAACTCTTGAGCCGTCTTCGACAAGACGCCATTCGTTGAACCAAGAAGGAACACAGGTATCCCGCGACGGCCCGCTTCTTCACAAAGCGGATCGATCAAGTCGGAGCCTGCCGCACGCGAGACATTCCTCCCCCGCAACCTTCCAGCGAGGACGATGGGAAATCCATCCGCCAAAACAAACCGCGCGCGCTCATAAGCACGCCGAAACATCTCACTAGCGCGCAGCTTGACGACATGATCGAGGTTTATCGTGTAGACACAAAATGACGCACCATCCGAAAGCGCATCGCAAATTTCGCGGCTGGCATCGCTAACCGTCAGCGTATCGACAGCAATGCCCTCGACCTCGAATTTTTCATTATTCACGCAGATTATCCCAACGGTTGACGCAATAGATTTGGCGGATACGCCCTCATTCAGGCCGACGTGCCGCGAATAACCGTCGAGATATAAGCAACGAAGATGCCAGCGCGCTGCCGACCCAATTGCCTCTTTGCAGAAAGCATTAACAATGAGAAAAGGATCTCGATCGGGTTTGGTATATGCCGGGGCGATAGCTGCTAAGATTTAATCATAATGTCGTAGATTAATAGGATCGATTGAGCCGGTCTTGCGGTGGCATCGAACCTGCACGACGCCATCGGCAACCAATTTATCGCTTAGGCGAGATAGTACTTTCGCCTGCACCGAAAAGTGCAAGGCGCGCGAATACTGATTGGGATTTTGGAACGTATGTCGGACAACGACGCCAATTCGTCTGCCAATGATATTGCCGTCATTGGCATGGCGCTCCGCGTCCCGGGTGCCCTGTCACCCGAGGAATTCTGGTCCAACCTGCGCAATGGCGTTGAATCTATCGGAGATCTCACATCCGAGGAGCTGTTGGCTGCGGGCGAAAGCCCGGATCTCATGCGCCGGAAGAACTACGTTCCCCGAGCCGCGAAACTCGGTGGCTACGATACTTTCGATGCCGAATTTTTCGGCTTCAGCCCGAAAGAAGCCGCGGTCATGGACCCGCAGCATCGCCAGTT
>JAEYYQ010000616.1 GCA_023428365.1 Pseudomonadota bacterium
GTCCTGAGCCACGCGGGACCTCCCTTATCCGTTACTCGGCCGCGGCTTTGGCGCCGCTCTGCGAATTGTGACCGAGACTGATGTAGTGCGGCCTGACTTCGGCCGGATCGAAATGATCGACAGCGATAACACGATCCGTCAGCGCCTCGACTTCACGCAGCTGGATCGATTCCGATTCCGTGATGATGCCTTGGCGTGCCGCGTCACCGATCCAGTCGATACCATGATAACGCCGGACTTTGCCCGCGCGGATGGCCCGCTCGAGTTTTTTCTCGGCTTCCTCGGCAGCGATCACTTTTTCCATCGCAACTTCGAGCAACCCGGTCGGATCGTTCGGATTGCGGGTGACGTAGATATGCCGGGTCAGCCGATCACGGACGGCGCCGGGCACGATCACGGACCTCACCGCCTGATGTCCAAGATAGTCCGGAGCCGGCTTGAAATGACGGCCAAGCGGGAACACCAGCACCCGCATCAGGATGCGCGCCCATAGCATCGGAAAGTTGTCGATCGCACCGCCGATGGCTTGCTGGAAGCGATACAGCCCGTTCCGCGCCGCCATATCGACGATAGGGCGATCCTCTTCAGGCTTGCCGTCATCCTCGAACCGCTTGAGCACACAGGCCGTGAGGTAAAGCTCCGACAACGCATCAGCGAGACGGCCGGTGATCTTCTGCTTCACCTTCAGGCCACCGCCGAGCAGCGCAACTGTCAGATCCGCGACCAATGCAAAGCTATGGCTGCAGCGCCAAAGCTGGCGATACCATTCGCCCGTGCCGTAAGACTTCTCCGGCGCATCACCGAAAACGCCCCCCGTGATGTTATGGAAGAACGAGCCAAACACGTTCGCTACAGAGAATGAGACGTGATTGAGGAACGCATCCTCGAACGCGCGCAACCCGTTCCGGCTATCCGGGTCCTGAACGGCCTGGATCTCTTTATAGAGATAGGGATGTGAGCGAAGGGCGCCCTGCGCGAAAGTTATCAAGGTGCGCGTGAGGATGTTCGCGCCTTCGACGGTAATCCCGATCGGCACCATCTGATACGCCGACTGCAGATAGTTCGTCGGACCGTCACAGATGCCCCGACCACCGTGGAGATCCATCGCGTCGTCGACGGATTTGCGCAGGCGCTCGGTGGTCTGATATTTCATCAGCGCCGAAATGACCGCGGGCTTCTCACCACGGCTGACCATCGCCGCCGTCGTCGCGCGGGCCGCTTCGTTGACGTAAGCCGTCTCGATCATGCGCGCCAGCGGCTCTTCCAGCCCTTCCATGCGCGCGACCGGCAATCCGAATTGGCGGCGGACGCGGCCATACGCCGTCGAGAACCGCAGAACTGCTTTTGCTCCAGCCGTAGCCGACGATGGCAGCGAGATCGAACGCCCGGCAGAGAGGCACTCCATCAGCATGCGCCAACCCTGGCCAGCACGCTCTGCTCCGCCGATGACCCAGTCGATGGGGATGAAGACGTCCTTGCCCCAGTTCGGTCCGTTGGGGAACGCGTTACCGCCGGGCAGATGCCGGCGACCGATGTTCACACCGGGATGGTTCGCCGGAATGATGGCAACCGTGATGCCGATGTCCTCGCCCTTCCCGAGCAGGTTCTCAGGATCGAACAGCCGGAACGCGAGGCCGACCAACGTCGCCTTCGGCCCGAGCGTGATGTAGCGCTTGTCCCAGGACAGACGAATGCCGAGCGTTTCCCGACCGTCATGCGTGCCGCGCGTCACGACGCCGATATCGCGCATCGTTGCCGCATCGGAACCCGAGGTCGGCCCGGTCAACGAGAAGCAGGGAATTTCATCGCCGCGCGCCAGCCGGGGCAGATAGTGGTGCTTTTGCTGGTCGGTGCCGTACTTCTCGATCAGTTCGCCCGGTCCGAGTGAATTCGGCACCATGACGATGGTCGCCACATCCGGCGAGCGTGAGGAAATCTTGCCGAGGATCAACGACTGCGCCTGCGCGGAAAACCCTAGCCCACCATGGGACTTGGAGATCAACATGCCAAGGAAGCCGTGCTTCCTGACAAATGACCAGATCTCGTCAGGAATGTCGTGATCGGTGTGCCGGATCTTCCAGTCGTCGATCATCCCACACAGCTCTTCGACAGGACCGTCGAGGAAGGCCTGCTCCTCGTCTGTCAGCATGAGCGGCGGGATCGAGCGCAATTTGTTCCAGTCCGGCCGACCAGAAAACAGTTCCGCATCGAAGCCAACCGTCCCCGCGTCGAGCGCCTGCTGCTCGGTATCGGAGACGCGCGGCAGAATGCCTTTGATCATGCCGAACGTCGGTCTGACGATCAGTGCGCGGCGAACGTCGGGAATGGATAAAGCGATAAGAGCCAGAGCTGGGAGCCAGCCGATCAGGCTCCAAAATCCGAACGGCCCGGTTTGAGAGACGAACGTGACCACCGCAACCAGGGCCGCCCAGGCCCAAAGCGGGGCGCGGCGCATCGCCAGAACAAACACGAGGGCAATGATGATGGCGATGAAAATGAACTCGGACATAAAAAAGCATCTCCCCTGCCGGGCCGGCGACCCGGCACCGCCCGATCGCCCCACTTGACGTTTACGTCAAGTCTCAACACCGGAATATGTAAGCGTCAATCGTTAACCACGGGTTCCGCAAAGTTACCCACGCACAGCATCGCCCGCCCGAAATGGCACCGCCGCCGCGCCATCCTTAGATAGGCATTGATGGTCTCACGATCCACGCCAGGAACGCGACTTTCCTTCCCAAGGAGCACAAGAGACATCGGGCAAGCCAAGCTTGCATTGCAAACCTTTGAATATTGGACATAATCTAAGTTTAATTTGTGGACGCAGGATCCCGGATGGACCACGAGTCCGACACCACATCGATGACGGCCGGCCCAGAAAACGAAATGCTCACCGGCATGCAGGAGGCTGCGGTCGAAGCCTGCAAGCTGCTGCGATCAATCGGCAGCCCCTATCGGCTGATGATCCTGTGCCTTCTGATGGAGAGCGAGAAGACCGTCGGAGAGATTTCCGATGCGATTGGTGCACGTCAGAGCCTGACGTCCCAGCATCTCACCCACTTGCGTCTGCACGGCCTGGTTCGTGCCCACCGACGCGGCCACTTTGTCCGTTATTCTCTTACAGATACCGTGGCAAAGGAGATCGTCGCCACACTGCACGCGCACTTCTGTGCCGATAAGATGCAGCCGTGACCATCAAGGCCATGGGCAGATCCTGGGGGAGTTCAATGAGAGGTTGGCTGATCGTGTTCGGGCTTGGAGTTGGCACGTTCGCCGAACACAGTACGGCTGCCGCATCCGACAAACTCATCGCCTATGGCCGTCACCTCTCGCAGGAGTGTGCCTCATGCCACCGCCCGGATGGAGCCGCCCATAACGGCATCCCATCACTTGTCGGTCATGGCGTCGAAGAGTTCGTCGAGACGTTGGGCTACTACAAGTCCGGCATGCGGACCAACGAAGTGATGGTGTCCGTCGCTCAGTCTCTGGATGACGAGCAGATTCAGGCTTTGGCGCTTTACTTCAATTCGCTGCCCAAACCAAAGTCGGCGGCAACACCGGCCAAGACGACACCGAAGCGTTAATCTCAGCACCGCCTAAAAGGAAGGGGCGGGATTTTCAGATCCCGCCCTCTCACCTCAGCCCTTCTTCTTGCCTTTAGCCGCCGGCGCGGCCGACTTGGCGAACATCTCCTCGGTGATGCTGTCGTACCAGCTGACGCTTTCGGCGTAGTTCTGCTTGCGGGTTGCCGCGTCCTCGCCAGGCTTGGACACGAACGATCCGGACGGATCGAGCTTGCCTTCCTTCGGCGCGTAGTTGGCGCCAACCTTGATGCAGTCGTCGGGTGCGACGAGCGACCAGCAGGTATTGCGAAAGCGTGCGGGGAACTTCTCTTTCTTGGCGAGGTCCGCAAGGATGTCGGCCGCGACGACCTTGCCCTGGCTGTTGGCCGAGAACGCCGACTTAGGCATATCGACCGCGACCGTCGCGTCGCCGAGCACATAGACGTCCTTGACCTTCGTCGACGAGAAGTTCTCCGGGTTGATCGGCACCCAGTCGCCTTCGTTGGTGCCAGCCTTGAACGCGATCTCGCCCGCCCGCTGCTGCGGGATGACGTTGACGACGTCACCCTTCCACTTCTTGCCGTCCTTGATCTCGACTTCCTTGGTCTTCGGATCGACGCGCGTGACCTGGAAGCTATCGATCTCGTTCGACAGGTTCAGCTCGATGATGTCCTTATAGTAGGTATTCACGGCCTCCATGAAGACCGGCTGTTTTGAGAACGCCTTCTTCGGATCCAGCACGATCAGCTTGGACTTCGGCTTCTTGGTCTTGATGATGTGCGCGATCATGCACATCCGCTCATACGGTCCAGGCGGGCAGCGGAACGGATTGTTCGGCATCACCATGATGACGTTGCCGCCATCCTTGAGACCGTCGATCTGCTTCTTGAGCAGTTCCTTCTGCGAGCCATCCGTGTTGTAGGCGTGCGGCATGATACTCGCGGCTTCACGCGAATAACCGGCGATCGAGTCGTACTTGATATCTATGCCGGGCGACAGAACGAGCCGGTCATAGCCGAAGGAACGACCACCGCGCGTGCGCACGGTCTTCTTGGCCGTATCGACGTCGCTGGCGTAGTCGCGAACAACCTTGACGCCGAGCTTGGTCAAACCGTCATAGCCATGATTGAGCGAATCGAACGAGCGGAACCCGCCGAGGTAGAGGTTGGAGAAGAACGAGGAGCTGTACCGCGGGTTGGCTTCGATCAATG
>JAEYYQ010000148.1 GCA_023428365.1 Pseudomonadota bacterium
GGGCGCACCTTTGGCGGCAGCGACCACCGCTTCCGCAATCGGCCCACTATAGAAGCCCTCTGCGCCTTGCTCGGCAATCCGCCGCAAACTTTCGGCGAATGTCGGGTTCTATAAAATGAAACCGATAGGCCGCGCGCTGCCGACGTCATCGAAATACAGCTTTCGCGCATGGGCTTCAAAGTTGTTCGCTCCTTGCCAGCTCAGCAGCAGGTTGAGCCGCGACGACACTGCAAAGCCGTTCTCCGCAAGCTCGATCGCGGGCGTGAACAGGCGTGCCCATGGCAGTTTTCCATGCTGGCGATGGACGGTTTCCATCAGCCGAACGAGACCTGGAGTGCCGATGCTGAGGCCGGAATGCACGGCTTCATCGAAAGGGAGCGGGCGGCCGTCGCGCAAGAAGCGGTCCGGTTGTGCGGCGGCTGGCGCGGTTTCGCGGCCATCGTAAGTCTGCAGGTTTCGTTCGGCGGCATTCCAATGCAGGATAAAGGCGCCACCGCCGATGCCGGACGATTGTGGTTCGACCAGATTGAGAACGAGCTGTACTGCGATGGCCGCATCAGTTGCGCTGCCGCCGTCGCGCAGCATCACGAGGCCAGCTTCGACCGCCAGCGGGTTGGCCGCCGCGACCATGTATTTCGCTGCATGGGAGACCGCGCGTTCGGTATGACCGGTGCCGGCCTCGGGTTCGAAGAGCGCGCGCTGCGCATGCGCCGGAACGACCGTCGCAGTTGCCACCATCGCCCACATAGTGAACGTCAGAAGGGCAATGCGCGATGCCATCGACCGCGGCTTCAAACTGTATCCCGTCTTTTGCATGATCTGGTGGCGGCCTCCCGCAGCGATTGTAGCGCGGTTATCTTTACGGCCCGAATGGCAGAGCGTCATCAGTGGAAATCCCGCGATCTGGGCAGAACTGAACTCAACTGTTTGGGTACTGCACGCTCATTGCGCGGATGGCGGGACAATCGCGGAGGGAGCGTGTTTCTGGCCGGTTCCGGTTCGGGTTGCCTGAACTCATCTCCATGAGGAAGCGGCGATTTGAGATCGTCGCTTTCTTCCAGCAACTCGACCAACCTGCCGCTGCGATCCTCGAGCCGGGCGGAGACGACATGGATGATGTCGTCATGCCTCTGAATGCGGCCACGCACGAGAATCAATCGCGCGCCCATGACCACCTTGCGATAGCGCTCCAGCGTATTCGACCAGATCACCGCGTTGGCAATGCCGGTTTCGTCTTCGATCGTCATGAACACGACGCCCTTGGCGGAACCAGGCCGCTGCCGCACCAGCACCACGCCAGCGACAGAAACCCAGGCGCCGTCCTTGAGTTCGCGCAGTCGCGCACAGGGTACCACCCGTTCGGCCGTGAACTTGTCGCGCAGGAAACTCATCGGGTGCGCCTTCAGCGACAGTCGCAGCGTCTGGTAATCGTTCAGCACGTGCTCGGACAGCGGCATTTCGGGCAAATTGACGGAGGGCTCGGCACCCGCTTCGCGCGCTTCACTCCAGGCAAACAGCGGTAACGGCTTGGCTGCGGTCAGGGCGCGCATTTCCCACAGCGCCTGCCGGCGATCGAGCCCGACCGAACGAAAGGCATCGGCGGCGGCGAGTTTTTCGATAGCAGCGAGTTTGAGGCCAGTCCGAGCCCATAGATCGTGCACGTCGCGGAACGGCTTGTCCCGTGCGACGATGATTTTCTTCACGTCTTCCTCGGAGAGACCATCAACCTGACGCAAGCCGAGCCGTAGCGCATCCATCTTATCCCATCGCCAGCTCTCTGGGAAATTGCTGGCGAAATGGTCGCCCGAAGCAGACTCCAGTGTGCAATCCCAGTTCGACAAATTGATATCCGCAGGCCGCACCTCGACACCGTGCTCGCGCGCATCGCGGACGATCTGGGCCGGCGCATAGAAACCCATCGGTTGGGAGTTGAGCAACGCTGCCGCAAAGATCGCCGGATAATGGCATTTGATCCACGCCGAGATGTAGACGAGGTGGGCGAAGCTGGCGGCGTGGCTTTCGGGAAAGCCGTATTCGCCGAACCCCTTGATCTGGCTGAAGCAGCGCGCCGCGAAATCGGGATCATAGCCGCGTGCCACCATGCGGCTCACCATCTTTTCTTCGAGCTGACCGATGGTCCCGGCTCGGCGGAAGGTGGCCATCGCTTTCCTCAGCTCGTTGACCTCCTGGTCCGTGAACTCGGCTGCGACCATAGCAATGCGCATCGCCTGTTCCTGGAACAGAGGCACGCCTTTGGTTTTGTGGAGAATCTGGTGCAGTTCATTCTTGTCTCCCTTCCCTGGGGCAGGCGATGGGTAAAGTTCCGGCTCGTCTCCATCCCGTCGACGCAGATAAGGAAGCACCATATCGCCCTGGATTGGGCCGGGTCGCACAATCGCGACCTCTATGACAAGGTCGTAGAATTCTCGCGGTTTCAGTCGCGGCAGCATATTCATCTGCGCGCGGCTCTCGACCTGGAATACGCCGAGAGTGTCCGCCAAGCACAACATGTCATAAACAGCTTTGTCATCGCTCCCCACGTTGGAAAGCGTGAGCGGCTTGCCGTGGCGCGTCCCGATCAGATCGAAGGCGCGATGGATGCAAGTGAGCATGCCGAGGGCGAGCACATCGACTTTGAGCATTTCAAGAGCGGCGAGATCATCCTTGTCCCACTCGATGAAGGTGCGGTCGTCCATCGCCGCATTGCCGATCGGCACGACTTCCGAGAGCAGCGAACGCGTGAGCACGAATCCACCGACATGCTGCGACAGATGACGTGGAAAACCAGTCAGTTCGTCTGTCAATCTGAGAACGACGCCGAGCAGCGGATCGTTAGGATCCAGACCGGCTTCGCGGACATGCTTGTCGGGCACTGTGCCGCCCGAGATGCCCCACACCATGCCAGCAAGTGCCGCGACTGTATCCTCGGACAAACCCATGGCCTTGCCGACCTCGCGTACGGCTGAGCGAGAGCGATAGGAAATGACGGTGGCCGCAAGTCCTGCGCGTTCCCGACCGTAGCGGTCATAGAGATACTGGATCACCTCCTCGCGCCGCGCGTGTTCGAAATCAACGTCGATATCAGGTGGCTCTTTGCGTTGGGGCGAAACGAAACGCTCAAACAGCAGATCGATCTCGGCGGGGTTTACGCCAGTAATGCCGAGGCAATAGCACACGGCTGAATTCGCCGCTGAGCCGCGCCCCTGAGCGAGGATATTTTTCTCGCGCGCAAACCGGACGATGTCATAGACGGTCAGGAAATAGCGCGCATATTCGAGTTTGGCGATAAGAGCAAGTTCGCGCTTGATGTTGCCGACGACCTTGTCCGGGATGCCTTCAGGAAAATATTGGTTGGCCCCCTTCCAGGTCAGGTTTTCAAGATAGGATTGTGGTGTTTCGTCCGGCGGTATTGGTTCCTCGGGATAATCGTACTTGAGTTCTCCCAAAGAAAAGCGACAGGCTGCTGCGATCTCTGCTGTGCGCGCTACCGCTTCTTCATATCCTTTGAAAAGCCGCGCCATCTCAGTCGAGCTTTTCAGATGTCGTTCGGCGTTTGGGGCGAGTTTGAAACCGGCGTCACGGATTGTCGTGCCTTCGCGAATGCAGGTGAGGACGTCCTGTAACGGACGACGCTCAGGAACGTGATAGAGCACGTCATTGGTGGCCACGAGAGGCGTACCGACACGCTCGGCCAAATGGGCCAGCGCCGCGATCCGGGCGCGATCGTCACCTCGGTAGAGATGTGTTGCGGCGAGATAAACAGGCGCGGGTGCAAGGGCGGCTTTGATGCGGTGAAGTTGCTGGAAGAACGAGGCTGGCGTCGTTTCAGCTTCGCGGAGGGTAGTTTCGGCCAAGTCTCTTGTTGTCCCGGGAAAAGGAATGATTTCTGCGCCGAATGTGGTGGTATCGTCTGCGGGGTCGGAGAGAACTTCACGCCAATCCCAGCCTTCAGGCGGCAGGGCGATAAAAATCTGCCCCGCACTGTGAGCCGCGACATCATCAAGAAATAAGGTGCATTGTCCTTTATCGGCTTTTAGCTGGCCATGCGTCAGCAGTTTGGAGAGACGACCATAGGCCGCGCGGTCCGTCGGCAGACAGATCAGACTTGGTGCATCCTGGAGATCAAGTCTGGCACCGACGATCAGCTTGAGATCGGTTTTTTGAATGGCGGAGTAGGCGCGCACGACGCCAGCGAGCGAGTTGCGATCGGTCACCGCAATGGCGGAAAGCCCTAAAGCTTTTGCAGCCGCCACCAGTTCGTGTGGATGCGAGCCACCGCGCAGGAAGGAGAAATTGGTCGTGACTTGTAATTCGGCATAGGCAGGCGCGGTGTTCTGTGAGGTCATCCGAACACCCCGTGCATGTACCAACGTGGAGCACCGGCCTCAGCTTCGCGCTCGTAAAGACCTTCGCGGAAAACCCAATAACGGCCGCCGTGATCATCCTCGATCCGGTAATAGTCACGCGGCCGCAGGGATTTCTCGAAACCATCCTTGTGTCCGATCAGATGCCACCATTCCGGTTCGATGCGTTCCGGTCCTTCGGCTCTGGCTACCGTGTGATTGAGACGGCGCCAGGTGAACCACGCGGGCGGCCCATCCGGCACCGTTGCGAGCACTGTGATGAGTTCGGGGGCCGGAAACAGCAGCGACGGACGTATGTGTGCGGTTGACGGTTGTGCCGCAGCAACTCGGGTTTGAGTTCTCAAGGCCGGAATGCGTATTTCGGCTCGCTCGGGGATGTGGCTTTCGACCGGAACGAAACGAAACACACGCTCCGGTCCGAGGCGGTTGGACAGTTTGTCGATCAGCGGCGCCGGATCGCTCCGAACGTGCGGTTCCAATCTGGACGCGAGCGCCGCCTGAATAGGATCGAGTGGCTCGACGGCGGTTGCAGCGAGTGTGATGGCGTCGATTCCAAAACCGGCATCGATGGTGACGACTTTATCGGCCATCAATGTGATCAGATGCTTGGGGTCGCGCGATGGCCGGCTGGTGCCAGCCCACACCTCGGCCATCGTACCGTCGGCGCGATACAGGCAAAGATGTAGCCGGCGCGCACCGATAGCGGTCTGATCGAGCACCCGACATAGATGGCCCGCGAGGTCTTCCATCGCGTGTGCGATGCCGTCTGCTGAAATCAATGGGTCAGCGAAAAGACTGCGGACAAAATGCGATGGCGGCTCGACCAGCGCACTTCTGGCATCTGGAGTTAGGCCAAGAGCAAGATCGAGCTTGGTCAGCACCGCTCCGGCCATTCCGGCCGCCCGTTTTGCCTTGTCGCGCCCCTTGCCGATTGTCTGAAATCGCCGGGCCAGCGCGGCGCGGGGCAGGTCATAAAGCTGGCCGATACGGCGCAGTCCCAAACGTATCAGCAGCAGAACGGCATCACCGGCGAGATCCAAAGCCTCGACAGGAAGCCGACCGAGCGTTTCTTGCGTGCGGCCGACAGGGGCGATCGCGAAGGCTTCTTTTCCGAGCGGCGCAA
>JAEYYQ010000182.1 GCA_023428365.1 Pseudomonadota bacterium
GCTACTGGGTGACCTCCCGAAACCAGAAGGTATCCGGCAGGTAGCGTCCGAAAAATCCTCCGGGCTCAAATGTCCAGATGCCTTCATCGGGCACGTTCACCAACGTGCGGGCGACAATGATCGGCTGACGCGTCCCGTTGACCGTTCCGATGGTGAATACCTGATCGGCGTGAATGGCGAGCATCTCATGCCAGATCGCCTTGCGCTCCTCGGTCGTGGTTGACCTGCGCCACTGCTTCCAAAGATCGATGAGCTTTTGAACTTCGGGAAGGTCCGTAGGTTCGCCGACCTTACCCTTCTCCTCGTAGTATTGCCCCCACTTCGACCATTGAAGCTGCGCAACCGTTGTCGGAGCCAGTTCGTCCGGGCTCATCTCCGGCGTGGCGATCGCGTTATCGAAGCCTTTCCAGACCATCATCACCGCGTTGCCCGCTTGGACACGCTTGCGGAAGAGATCGCGCTGCATCGGCCGGACGTAGATCTTGATGCCGATTTCCAGCCAGGTGTCGCGGATCAAGGCAAGAACGTCGGATTCCTCAGTGCTCTCGCCTGCCGTTTCAACGATGATCTCCGCCCGCCGCCCGTCGGGGAGGAAGCGGACGCCATCGGTATCCCGTTTGCTGATACCCGCTTCATCGAGAAGACGATTGGCGAGCTTGAGATCGAATTGCGCCCAGGCCGTCTGGAACTCTTTTTTGAAGACAGGGCTTTGCGGCAGCATCGTATTGGAGCTGGGGCGCGCCAAACCGTAAAAGATCGCCTGATTGATTTCGCGCCGGTTGATCGCGACAGATAGCGCGCGCCGCACCCGCACATCGCGCCACAAGGCCCGCCAAACGGCGTCGGTCGTATTGAAGTTGGGCAGCAACGCGATGCGAGATCCCTCTCCCGCTTCCCACAGCTTCACCTTCAGCCGATCCTGCAGTTCTGCTTCCTTCAGGAAGGTGTAGTTGTCGAAACGGATGTAGCGCGCCTGAATATCGGCTTCGCCCGTCCCCGCCTGGGCTGCAATCAGCGAACTCGCTGCGATGGACACGACAATGTCATCGACGTAGGGAAGCTGCCGACCCTGGGCGTCGATCCTGTGGAAGTAGGGATTGCGTTTGAACAGAAAACGGCCGCTCGGCGGGGTCGTGCTGTTGCACCATGGATCGAGGCACGGAATATCCGGGTTCTCCGGTCGATACATGCGCGACTTGCGCTCATGAAGCGCGCTCCAACTGCGCACGCGCTCCGCTTTCACCAACGCATCCAGCGCTTCCGGCCCCACATACTTGGCGTGGTACTGCTTCAGATAGTGGGCCGGTGCATAAATGTAGAGCGGGCGCGCTCCCGCGAGAGCCGGAAGAAACGATGGATTGGGCTCCGACCACGTATAGCGCACGGTCAGCGGATCGATGATCTCGACGGTGGGTGGCTTGCCATCGACCAGCATCTCGATCGGCGGACCGGTAAGCCACAGCTTGCCGTTGTTGACCATGTCCTCCCAGAAATACCGGAAGTCCTCCGTCGTGAACGGATGGCCATCAGACCAGCGGTGCCCGGCGCGCAAATGCAGCGTGAAGCTCCGCCCCTCGACGACATCGACATTGGCCAGGATGTCCGCCACGAGATTGAGGTGCTGATCGTAACCAACGAGGCGCGCATAGTTATTGACCACGATCATGCGCAGGTCGCGCTGGTCTCCGATCAGCGTCCGGATCTGACCGCCATGCCGGCCAGGCTCGCGTCCCATTTTTTCCAAGTCGATGACCCGGGGATCCAAGGGAACGCGTTCGGCGATGGGCGGCAGCTTACCGGCTTCGACCTCGGGGAGCAGCGAGGGCGTTTCAATCAATTCACGCGCCTGGGCCGGTCCGGCAATCCAGCCGATGACGACGACGGCCCAAACTGCTGCAACCATGCGAGCGGCTTGCGATACGTAGATCATTGCTGCGATCTCCGCTTCATGCGCCCAACTCCGCGTCTTGGAACTCTCTGGCGTCGACATTCGGATTCACTAAAACCATATGTCCGTCGCCCAGATCCACGTAATCCAGCGGTCCGTCGAGCCGGAATTGCGGGGCCCAGTTCCCGGCATCCGACGCACCGCCAAGATTGAGCATCTTGAAATCCAGCGGCTGATCGAGATCCGGATATGGTACCGCCTTGACCAGCGCCTGCGTGTACGGATGTGCCGGTTTGCGGAACAACACGTTGCGCGGCGCGATCTCGACGAGACGCCCGCGCGCCATCACCGCAATGCGGTCAGCCATATAATCAACGACCGCCAGATTATGCGAAATGAAGACGTACGTCAGTCCCAGCTCGCTTTTCAAATCCTTGAGAAGATTGAGGATCTGCGCCTGCACCGACACGTCGAGCGCTGACACGGGCTCATCGCAGATCATCAGATCTGGCTTCAGAGCGAGGGCGCGCGCAATCCCGATACGCTGGCGCTGGCCACCTGAAAAGCTATGCGGATAGCGGTTGAGGAACCGCGGATCCAGCCCAACGGAGCGCATCAGCTCAACGCAACGTTCCGTCTGCTCCCGCGCGCTGCCGCGACCGTGGATCTGCAGCGGCTCGCGCAGGATATTGAGAACGGTCATCCGCGGAGACAACGAGCTGACCGGATCCTGGAACACCATCTGGATCTTGGGGCGGAACGCCTTTAGCGCCGCGCCTTCCAGCTCCAGAATATTCGTCTGGCCTCCGTCTGGCGCCGTGTAGACGATCGAGCCCTCATCCGGCGTGACCGCGCGCATCAGGATCTTGCTCAGCGTGGTCTTGCCGCAGCCGGACTCTCCGACGAGCCCCAGGCATTCGCCACGCTTCACATCGAAGCTGACATTGTCGACGGCCGCGACCTCCGGCTCGTCCGATCCGCCGAACCAGCTTTTCCCCCTGCGCGTGCCGAACGTTTTTCGCAGCCCGCGCGCTTCCAGAATCGGCTCTCCGCATCGAAGCTCCGCACCGACCCGCGCCGGCAGAACGGAAGCCGGCTTTTCGCCGCCCATATCGCGCAGAGACACGAGGCGTTCGCCGGGCTCCATATCGAAATGCGGAACGGCCTTGAGCAGCGCCTTCAGATAAGGATGCTGCGGGCGGCGGAAGATTTCCTCCGACGTGCCCGCTTCCATGATCTCGCCGTGGTAGATCACCACGACCTCGTCGGCCATGTTGGCCACGACGCCAAGGTCATGCGTGATTAACAGCATACCCATATCGAACTTTTGCTGCAGGTCCTTGAGGAGGCTCAGCACCTGCGCCTGGATAGTGACGTCCAACGCCGTCGTGGGCTCGTCCGCGATCAGCAAGGCCGGTTTGCAGATCAGGGCCATGGCGATCATCGCGCGCTGGCGCAAACCGCCCGACAGCTCAAACGGATACATATCGAAGGCGCGCTTGGGATTGGGAAAGCCCACCAGCGCCAGCATATCTTCGCTGCGCGCACGCGCCTCTTTCCGGTCCACCGGATCGTGGATGGTCAGTGCCTCGGAAATCTGGTTGCCGATGGTATGCAGCGGCGCCAGCGACGTCATCGGCTCCTGGAAGATCATCGACATCCGCGTTCCCCGCAGGGCGCGATATTCCGGCCCGTTGGGGTCGAGCGCCGCCAGATCGACGGACGGCGCGCCATCCCCCGGATTGAGCAGAATGCGCCCGTCCGTGACCCTGCCGGCAAGCGGCAGGATGCCCATAACGGACTGGGCGATCACCGACTTTCCCGAGCCGGATTCGCCCACCAGCGCTACGACACTGCCTTTGCGGACCCGAAGGCTGACGCCCTTGACGACCTCATGCCAGATACCTTGCAAGGAGAACGAAATTTTCAGATCTTCAATGCTCAGCAGATCGGACATCAGGTGCGGCAATCTTCTGGACTTGCTTCAGGAGTCGAGAATGACCGGTAAGTCGCGCCCGCGTCTATAGCTGCCAGCTCGTCAGGCAGCGTAAAACGCGGTCCAAGCCACCCCGCGGTAATAAAGTCGCAGTCAGGCAGGGCAGCATACGCCGCATTCTTCAACGCTGGCCTTGTCTGATCGGTCTGCATCTGC
>JAEYYQ010000219.1 GCA_023428365.1 Pseudomonadota bacterium
AGCCCTGCCGTGTCGGTCATTGCCGGCCGCTGGCGGTCCCGCTAAGAACTACACCATGTCCAGAACCCTGAAGATCGCGCTCGCGCAGCTCAATCCGACCGTCGGCGATATCGCGGGTAACCTCGCAAAAGCCAGGCAGGCGCATACCGAGGCAGCCCGCATGGGCGCCGATCTCGTGGTGCTGCCAGAGCTGTTCGTGACCGGCTATCCACCCGAGGATCTGGTGCTGAAACCGGCGTTTGTTGCCAGGGCGCGAGACGGTGTCGAGGGGCTGGCCGAGGAGCTCAAGGACGGCCCCGATATGCTGACCGGCACTGTCTGGCCGGAGGGCGATCATGTCTACAACGCGGTCGCTCTGATCGGATCGGGAGCGGTGCAGGCGGTGCGCTTCAAGGTCGACCTGCCGAACTATGGCGTCTTTGACGAAAAGCGCGTGTTCGAGGCCGGTCCGCTACCCGGGCCGGTGAACGTGCGCGGTGTGCGTATTGGCGTGCCGATTTGCGAAGACATCTGGAAGGAGGAGGTGATCGAGTGCCTGCAGGAAACGGGCGCGGAGATCATCATTTCGCCGAACGGGTCGCCGTTCGACTGGACCAAGCCGGATGTGCGGCTGAACGTCGTGGCTGCGCGCGTTACAGAAAGCAGCCTGCCGATGGTGTACGTCAATCAGATCGGCGGTCAGGATGAGCTGGTGTTCGACGGGGCCTCGTTCGTATTGAACGCAGATTCCAGTCTCGCCGTTCAGCTCCCGGCGTGGGAAGAGGCGATCGTCCTCACCGAATGGGAGCAGGCTGACGGGGAGTGGCGTTGCAAGCCCGGTCCGAAGGCCGTTGTGGAGGAGCAGGCGTCCGCCGCTTATCACGCCTGCATGCTGGGCCTGCGTGATTACGTCGATAAGAACGGCTTCCCAGGCGTCGTGCTCGGACTGTCCGGCGGCGTGGATTCCGCGCTGGTTGCCGCGATGGCGGTCGATGCCCTCGGCGCGGATCGGGTGAGCTGCTACATGCTTCCCTATCGCTACACCTCGAATGAGAGCCTGTCTGATGCCGCCGCGTGTGCCGAAGCGCTGGGCACCAAATACGAGATCGTGCCGATCGCCGCGCCGGTTGAAGGTTTTAACGAGGCGCTTTCCAAGGTCTTCGCCGGTCGCGCGCCCGATATTGCCGAGGAAAACATCCAGAGCCGTACGCGCGGCACGTTGCTGATGGCGATCTCCAACAAGTTCGGTGGCATGGTCGTCACCACCGGCAACAAGTCGGAAATGTCGGTCGGATACGCCACGCTTTACGGCGACATGAACGGCGGCTTCAATCCGATCAAGGATCTCTACAAGATGGAGGTCTACCGGCTGTGCAGCTGGCGCAATGCCAACGTCCCGAAGGGCGGCAAGGGACCGGGTGGCATCGTCATTCCTGAGAACATTCTGACGAAGGCTCCGAGCGCGGAATTGCGCGAGAACCAGAAGGATCAGGATTCGCTGCCGCCCTACGAAGTGCTCGACGATATCCTGTCGTGCCTCGTGGAGAAGGAAATGCCGCTTCCGGACATTGTCGCGCGTGGCCATCCGCCGGAGACGGTGAAGCGGGTCGAGCGGCTGCTCTATCTGGCCGAATACAAGCGGCGTCAGGCGGCACCGGGCGTGAAGATCACCTCGCGGTCTTTCGGGCGCGAGCGCCGCTATCCGATTACAAACAAATTCCGCGAAGAGACGACTGTAGCTCCGACGCGCTCCGCCAAGGCGTCGCCGCCGCGTGTCGTTGCTCCACGCGCTGACGGCGGTGAGGTATCCTGAACGCCATGACGGTCACCGTTCGCTTCGCGCCGAGCCCCACGGGCCGGCTCCACATCGGAAATATCCGCACCGCTGTGCTGAACTGGCTGTTCGCGCACAAGCACGGCGGCACGTTCATCCTGCGCCTGGACGACACGGATGTGCAGCGGTCGACCGAGGCGTTTGCTGACGCCATCCGCGACGACTTGAGTTGGCTGGGACTGACATGGGCACGCGAAGAGCGTCAGTCCTCTCGCGTCGCCCGCTATGACGAAATGGCGGAGAGGTTGAGGGCGGAGGGGCGTCTTTATCCTTGCTATGAAAGCGAGGATGAACTGGATCGCCGTCGCAAGCGCCAGCTCGCACGCGGCGCGCCGCCGATCTACGACCGAGCCGCCCTGAAACTGACGCCAGAAGACCGTCAGAAGCTCGAAGCTGAGGGACGTCGCCCTTACTGGCGCTTTCGTCTGGAAAACACGGAAGCGTCCAATCCGCTGACGCCGTTGCCGACATTGGTGAACTGGGTCGATCTGGTGCGCGGCGACCAGTCGGTTGACGTCGGCTCGTTGTCCGATCCTGTCATGATCCGCGCCGACGGTTCGTATCTCTACACCTTCACCAGCGTCGTGGACGATATAGACTTCGGCATCACGCATGTGATCCGCGGCGAGGATCACGTCACGAATACCGGCGTGCAGATCCAGCTGTTTGAAGCCATGGGCGGGGAGCCTCCTGCGTTCGGGCATCATAGCCTGCTGGTTGGAGCGGACGGTCAGGCGCTGTCAAAGCGGCTGGGTCATCTCTCCGTCGCCGCGCTACGCGATGAAGGGCTGGAGCCGATGGCGATCCTCAGTCATGCGGCGCTGCTCGGCACGTCGGATGCCATCGAAGCCCATCAGAGCCTCGATGATCTTTCGGCGCTCATCGACATGGAGAAGATATCGCGCGCTCCGGGCCGGTTCGATGAGGCGGAGTTGCGTGCGCTGAACGCGCGGCTGTTGCACCAGACGCCGTACGCGACTGTTGCCGATCGCCTTACGGCGTCGGGCATTGACGGTGGCGAGCCATTCTGGCTGGCGGTGCGCGGTAATCTCAACCGCTTTGCCGATGTCAAAGGCTGGTGGGAGGTCGTCTCAGGCCCGATCATTCCGGTCATTGAGGACGCGGACTTCAGCACCCGTGCAGCCGACTTGCTGCCACCCGCGCCATGGGATGAGGGAACCTGGTCGGCCTGGACCAACGCCGTCAAAGCGGAAACCGGGCAAAAAGGCCGCGCACTGTTTCATCCGCTGCGGCTGGCGCTGACGGCGCGCGAGCATGGGCCAGAACTCAAGACGCTGCTGCCGCTGATCGGGCCGGACAAGGCCGCGGCGCGCCTGCGCGGCGAGCGCGCGTAGAGCGCCGCGCGCGTTTCATCACGTGCGGATGTACCACTTCTCCGCTTCCATAATGATTGGCGGCTTGCCGTTGGCGTACATGAAGCTGTCAACGGCCCAGCGTTGACCGCTCTGCAGTTCCTGGATCACCGCGAAGTAGTGCGTCCAGCGGCCGAGGAACAGCGCGCTTTTCGCCATCGGTCGCAGTACGACGTGGTGGCGCAGCAAACCGTGTGCAGCGAGGACGGTCAGATAGCTGGTGGTGTTGGTGGCTTCATCGACGCAGTCCATCTGACCCGGATCGCCGGCGCCCGCGAGATCAAGGCTGGCGCGATCTCGCGCCGTGCCAGTCTCGGGGCCGACGCGGTTTTCAATCCAGGCAATGGCGGACTTGAGCGCCTTGCGTTCGCCAATTGGCGTATCGGCTTCATCGCCGGACAGCATGATCGCCGTGAGCTCTGCGATGTCGGTATGGGTGAATGTAAACGTCGATTTGTGTCGGCATCCGTGCGCACTGCAAACGGAAACCGTATTGCCCGAAGGCTGCTTCGCTTCGAATTGCAGATAGTGCGGCGCCGGAGGACCGCTACCACCATAGGTGCAGCCGGCAAGCAACGATCCGATCAGGCAGGTCAGCGTGGGGGCGAACGCGATACGGGGCACGGTCATTTCAATCCAACGTGGTCGGACAGTACGCCGTCAGAGAACGCGATTATCTTGACCCCAGCAGGTCGGAAACGCGGCCGCGCGACGTGGCTTTTCCGGCAAACCGGCGGCGAGATGCCCAACAGAAGATGAATGACCGAGTGCCTTTTGCGATCGGGCTGTTGACGTTCCCTGCGGCTTGTTGAAGGCTGGCGCTGAAGCCGCAGAAGGAATTCGCAATGCCCGTCGTGAACCGGATCGCAGACATGCAGCCGGAAATTGCCGCGTGGCGGCGGGATCTGCATGTTCATCCGGAAGTTGGCTACGACCTCGACCGCACGGCGGGTTTTGTCGTGCAGAAGCTGAAGGAGTTCGGCTGCGATGAGGTGGTGCCTGGCATAGGCAAGAGCGGCGTTGTTGCGGTGATCCGTGGCCGCAAAGGCGCGTCCGGCAAATCCATCGGACTACGCGCCGACATGGACGCCCTGCCGATCATGGAGATCACCGGGTTGCCGTATGCCTCGCAGACGCCGGGAAAGATGCATGCGTGCGGTCATGACGGCCACACGTCGATGCTGCTCGGGGCTGCGAAGTACCTGTGTGAAACGCGCAATTTCGACGGCGAAGCGGTGCTGATCTTTCAGCCAGCCGAAGAGGGCGGAGCCGGCGCGAAAGCGATGATCGACGACGGATTGATGCGGCGCTGGAAGATCGACGAAGTCTACGGCATGCACAACATGCCGGGGATTCCGGTCGGCCAGTTTGCGATCAATCCCGGGCCAATGATGGCTGCAACCGATCATCTGC
>JAEYYQ010000249.1 GCA_023428365.1 Pseudomonadota bacterium
AGCCCATACCGCCGCCGAAGCAGACGCCCTCGATGACGGCTATGGTCGGCTTTTCCAGTTGGCAAGCGCACGATTGGCGGCAGTCACCGCCTCGTCGTACGTTCTGACATCCTCCTCGCTCGAACGCTTGTCACCAAATTGAGAGATATCGGCTCCCGCGCAGAACGCTTGGTGGCCGGCGCCCGTCAGAATGACGGCTCGTACATCAGGTTCTGCGGCGATACCTGTGCAGTGACGCGCTAAGTCGTTCCACATCGCCAACGTCATGGCATTGCGTCGTTTGACGTGATCAATCGTGAGGCGAACGACCGATCCGTCGCGGTCGGCACGGACAGTTGCGCTGTTCATCAGCCTTCTCTCAGCCTGTTTTTACGATCTCTGCGGGGTTCGAACGCGGATCGCGAGGAAGCCAGCGCCCCTGCTCGACCTGCGCCAGAAAATCGGCTACCAGCTCATTGAACTTGGCCGGCTCCTCAAGATTGAGCGTATGTCCCGTCTTCGGCAAAATGGCGAGGCCGCTCGCTGGGATCGTGCGCTTCATGAACAACCCCGGCTGCAGGCAGTGATCGTCCTCATCCCCAGAAATGATAAGGACCGGAGCTTGCATCCGGCGAAGCCCATCCTCGAGATCATAGATCGAAGGCCGCAGCCGCTGAACACCACGCATCGTCAGCGAAGAGCCCTTTGAATCGTGCTCGCCCATCATCCGGCGGAACTCCTCCCAGCCGCGCGGATCCTTGAGCAGGAGCGGGATGCGGGCGGCCGCAGCGCAGTAGAGGTGGGAAAACTTTTCGCATCCGATCGTTTCGAATTTCTTGGCGGCCTGCTCCGCCGCATCGCGGAAAACGGACTCCAGGTGTTTCTCAGCTCCATAGCCCGCACCCGCGACTACAAGAGACCTGACGCGCTCCGGATCTCGAATTGTGAAATGCAGCGAGGAAAATCCGCCCATCGACAGCCCGACGACGTGTGCCTTGTCGATCTTTAGACCGTCGAGAACGTCGCGAATGTCATCCGCGGCACGGGCCTGCGAATACTTCTCAATATCTGCAGGCACTTCCGACGGTGGATACCCGCGTGCATTGAACGTGATGCAACGATAGCGCCGTGAGAAATAGCGCACCTGCGTCTCCCAGCTCCGCTGATCGCCCGCGAACTCGTGAACGAACACCAGCGGCGTCCCCTCGCCGGCTTCCTCAACATGAAGCTTCACCCCATCGGTGGTCGTCACGAAAGTCATGTCTCTATCCCTTTCTAGGGCGCCGGGCGGCACCCCGTGCTCGCCATTGTCAACCGATTACCCTCTATTCAAACGACAATCCCGCGCGGCTTCACTGTCGGTCGGCCAAGCAGATTCTCAAGCCGGCGGGCAAACGACAGCACCAGATCGTCCTCGCCAGGGCGGCCGGTGATCTGAATACCGACAGGATCATGGTCCTCGCCGACGACGGGATACGACAGAGCCGGCTGGCCAGTGACGTTGAACGGCCACGTCCATCCGAACCAGGCAAACGGCGAGCATTTTCGGCCAGCGATGGTTTTCGGGCCGATGATCGAATGTGAGAAGGCGCTGACGGGAGATGTTGGAACGATCAGAAGATCGTAGTTTTCGAAGAACGACAGAACATTCGCCGAGAATGCGAGCCGCCAGTCGAGGGCCCTAGCAAGATCGATCGCCGACAGGGACTGACCGAACTCGACCAGCTTCACAAGGCTCCAGTCCATGACGGCGCGATGCTCATCCAGATGCGGGGCCAGCGCTGAAGACAAATCCGCGCCGATCAGAATACGGAAGTTCAAATCCGGATCATCCCAGCAGGGAGCAACCGATTCGACGCGATGCGTGGTCAAGCGGCGCGCGGCGTCGACAATCCGCTTAAGCTGCGCGGCGACGATCGGTTCCGGCATCATGTCGTTCAGGGATGTAGCCCACGCGACACGAGGCTCACCATGGAATGACTTGCGGCTCACAGCGCAGGATGCAGGGTCGCGGACATCAGGCCCAGCGATAACGTCGAGCACCAATTGCACATCACTCACACTTCGCGCGATCGGGCCCGTGTGACCGAGCAAATTCCACCCACTGAAACCCGGTCCCTGGGCGACGAGCCCCGCAGATGCCTTGAAGCCGGCGACGCCGCAAAGTGCTGCCGGCAGGCGAATGGAACCACCGCCGTCCGAGCCGATGCTGAGGGGGCCCAGACCAGCCGCGACAGCGGCTGCACTCCCACCCGAGGACCCAGCCGGAGTCAGGTCGAGATTCCAGGGATTGCGCGTCACGCCGCTGAGCGGACTGTCCGTCACCGTCTTATGGCAATACTCGGGAGTCGTCGTCTTGCCGATAATGATGGCCCCGGCTGCCTTCAGCCGCGACACCACAATGGCGTCTTCGGGCGGCGTGAAGTGCTCGAAGATCTTCGAGCCACCCGTGGTCGGCATATCGCGGGTATAAATGATATCCTTGATCGACACGGGAACGCCGTCCAGCGGACCAAGAACCTGCCCCTTGGGGCGTCGGGCATCGGCCGCGCGGGCGGCTTGCAGCGCCTGTTCCGCCGCGACGACCGTGAATGCATTGATTTTCGGATCAACCGTTGCGATGCGCTCCAAAACGGCTGTGACGACGGTCTCCGCCGTCAGCTCGCCAGCGCGCACTTTTTCGACGATGGCACCGGCGTCGAGACCACAAATGTCTTCGGCTTTCACAATCAGCTCTCCAAACTCGCCCGCAAGGCCCGTGTTGCCTCCTCGTCGATGGCAAACGTTTCCGGATTGAGGACGACGCCGTAGTCGCGACGTGCGCCCTCCACTGTGACGTAGCCCTTTCTGACATCCCAGGCGACCTCGGCCGCATCGCGTTCCATCGGATCACCCCATCCGCCACCGCCCGCGCTTTCAACGCGAATGACATCGCCGCTGTTCAGCATGATGTTATCGGCGAGTGTCGGCAGCCTGCGTTCGTCCCGTGTCCCCGGATTCAGAATGATACGCCCGAGTTTGCCCGCCTGTCCGCCGGCCATACCGAACGCCGGCTCGGATGCATTGACCATCATCGTGCAGAGAATGTCCTGATCGCGCAGCATTCGGATCTGGCGCACGATGCCGACGCCGCCGCGCTTCTTCCCGGCGCCACCGGAGTCGGGTGTGAACCCATATTCCTCGACGCGAAAGGCATACTCCGCTTCGAGCCATTCGATCGGAATGTTCTTCTGGCCGATGAAGAAGATCGCATCCAGCCCGACCACCGTGGGTCGCGCGCCTTGGCCAACGCCGATACCATCCAAGCAATAGATGAACCGGCCACTCGCCGCATCCATCGCACGCAGCGTCAGGATGCCGTAGTTGCATGAGGCCGCCGCCATCTTGTCA
>JAEYYQ010000301.1 GCA_023428365.1 Pseudomonadota bacterium
GGTGAACTCGGCGACCGACAGGGTCAGCTCCGCGATCAGCTCGGCCGTATGCGCCAGGGCATGCAGCAGAACGGGATGCGCGCGCCCAACCAGTTCGAAGGCGCGGAACAGTCGATGGAAAATGCCCAGCGCGCGCTCGAACAGGGTGATCTCGATACGGCGACTCAGGAGCAGTCGCGGGCGCTGGAGCAGTTGCGGCAGGGCGCGCAATCCATGGCGGAGCAGATGCTGCGTCAGATGCCGTCGCGCTTCGGCCAGGGTCCTGCCAACGATGCCCCGCGCGATCCGCTCGGCCGGCCGCAACGCTCGGAAGGACCGGATCCTGGAACTTCCGTGCGTGTGCCCGACGAAATCGATGTCCAGCGCGCTCGCGAGATCCTCGAAGAATTACGACGTCGCCTTGGAGAACCGTCTCGGCCAACGCTGGAACTCGACTATATCGAGCGCCTTCTGCGCCGGTTTTGAACGCCTGACGCTGGTTCCGTTCCAGTGCGCATACCCGCGTCGCCGGGTGGGCGAGAACGTATCCATTGCGTATTGACAGGCTTTATCAATCCAGTCTGATATCCTTGCATAATTGTCCCGTCCGTCGTGCTCGGGGGAGCAGATTGGCGGGATTAATTATCGTTGCACTCCGTGCGCATCGACATTCCGGTTGCTTTGGGGCATCCGGACAGGGACAAGGCGTAAACATAATACGCGGAACCCGTGTCAGCATGGATTGCAACGCGGAATGCATCGGTCACGAGTGACCGGGGGACTGGGGAACGCGTATGGACATTCAGGATCTGCGGATCTTTGCCCGCGTGGCTGCGGTGCAAAATCTGTCGTCCGTCGGAACAGAGCTCGGCTTGACGCCGGGTACGATATCGAAACGAATACAAGCCCTGGAAGACGACCTGCGCGTACGCCTGTTCGATCGTACGACCCGGTCCATTCGCATAACCGAGGAAGGGTCTACGTTTCTCGCTTATGTCGAACGCATTCTGATTGAGCTGGAATCCGCACGCGCTTCAGTGGGCGAAAATGCCAGCCGCCCGAAAGGCAAGCTCAAGATTTGCGCCCCCGGCTGCTATGGTCGGCTTTTCCTGGCGCCGGCAATCAGCGCCTTCATGCGCAGCTACCCCGACATTGAAATCCACGTCGACCTGACCGACCGCGTCGTCAGTCTTCAAGAGGACGGCTACGACGTCGCTATCCGCACGGGTGAACTCCTCGATTCAGTCCTGATCGCAAAGCGATTGGCTGACGATCATCAAGTCGTCGTCGCAGCACCCAGCTATCTGAAAACCTACGGGACACCTCAATTTCCATCCGACCTGGAACGGCACAACTGCTTCATACTCGGTGACGCGCGCCAATGGCGGTTCAGCCGTGGCAATGACGAAATCGCAGTGCGCGCCAGCGGCAAGCTACGCTCCAACAACGGGGAACTGCTGCGCCACGCGGCGCTCGACGGACAGGGTGTGTTGCAAACCTCCGAGCTGCGCGTCCGCGACGATATCGCTGCTGGTCATCTCGTACGCATCCTAAAGGACTACGAGCTGGTGACAAACTCTGCGGTGTGGGCGGTTTATCCCAGCTCCAAGCATGTTCTTCCCAAGCTGAGAGTGCTTCTCGATTTTCTCGGCGTGTGGTTTCGCGAGGCGTGTGCAGAACGTCAACAATTCACCCCACCGCTCGTCAATGGAGACCTTCACTTTCCAAACGGGAAAGCTCTCCAGCAACGTCCCCTGACGTTGTAAGCACCAGCAGCTTCCCAGCTCCGCAAGACACTCGCCAACTGTCAGGTTGTTACGGCGTAGCTGGCGCGCTCGACGACCTGATCAGCACCCCGCCAATGGCGTGATGGGTTGAGAGCGTCGTTGACAGTCTGCCTCCGGGTGGCTTGGTTCCGCTCATCCATGCCCGGAACTGGCGCCAAAGATCCGTCACGAGCAAATCGCCCTGACGTGTCTCCGAGAGCGGAACGCTGTAAGGCGCATAGGTGAACTTGTACTCCAGAAACACCGATGTCCGTCCGAGCGGAATCTCAATGCCCGCCAACGCCTGACCGACGAAGCCCGCGAACTGGTACTCGAAGGTCCGCGTCCGGCCTTCCATCTCGATTTCCGTATGCGGCAGGGAAATGCCGCCACCGAGCCCGAAGTACGGTCGCACCGGCAACCACGATGCCGGCGAACGGACGAGCCCGTTCAAAGTCAGCATGTTGTGGCCATGGCTGAACTCGAGCCTGTTGAAGATCGTCTCGAGCTTTGCTGATGGAGGCACCGGCTTGCCGTCATACGTTCCGGTGAACGTTGCCGTGTCTTCGACAACAGCGATGGCTTTCGCGTGCGTGAAATCGATCATCGTCCCGGTGATCGAGTCGGCGTTCCAGCGCTGCGTGCGTAATCCATAATAGATCGGGCTCTTGAACGGCCTGCCGATCCAGCCGAAGTCCGAGGCCGTCATGTCCGTCGCGCCAGGGTTATCGACGTACACCGTGCTGGGTTGCGTGTAGGAGGTTCCGCCGTAGCCGCCGAACGTATATTCGCGACGGCCAGCGCGGACCGATGTGCCATCCGTGCTGGATGCCGATGCGGCCGCCCTGTCGTCGTTCACGTTCGCCATCATCGACGTCGGCAACACTGGCGAGAGGAGCCAGAAGCCGAGAGCCATCAGACCCGCGACAGCAAAGCGTGGATCGGCAGCGACCTGCCAGTCGCGCCGGGCCGCTTCCGACCGTTCAGGCGCCAGACGTCCGGCTTCAATCAAGATTCCCTCCCCCCAATGCAGCGTATTCTGGCCGCCATATTAACCGGTAGCCAAGCTCATGCCGCCGTGATCATGGCACAACGCTTTCCTGCGACCTTGCTCTAGATCATGGACCGCGGCGCCGCCAGCCGTTCCAGCATGCGTCGTATTGCAACAATCTGGGGACCATCGCGCGTCAGGAACTTTGCGCCGGTATAGCCCCACCAGTCCCAGCAGGCCTGCGGATTGGCCGGTGTGCTCCTGACCTGCGGAAACAGGACGATCAGCCGATTGGCATCGGCCCAGCCGAGATATCCCGTATGGGCGACAAGGACGTCCCCCACCGCCGCCAGGCTTTGTGCGCAACCGTGCAGCACCACATGCACCCGGCATCCGCCCGACTCGCGGCAATCGGGCGGCACATAGACCACGCCGGAGTCACCAAGACCATGCTCGGGAAGATCACCGACAAACTCTCGTTGGTCGAATGCGTGCGTCTCGCCTGCCGGCTGCGCCACCTTCGGATTCAGCTCGCCGTAGATGTGACGCAGCATGGCGCCGACCTGATCATAGTTGCAATCGACGATGTAGGGCGACGCCGTCTGATCGCAGCTTCCGCCCCAATCAGCCGTCACGAGCGCGTGCCCCGCGGGGATATTGCTGACATAACTGATGCCATCGCTCGGCACACCGAGAGCAGAATAGAACGCCACGGTCGATGCGACGATCTCCGGCACGACCGTGCGGTCCTCGCGCCCGGTGAACACATAAATACGATCATTCTGCACGTTGGCGGTGGGATCAATCCGTCCCTCGTCGGCCAGCTGCCTCGCACGACGCGCGAGCTGCGCCGGATCCGGGATGCCCCAGGGCTGCAGCGCGTTGAGCATACAGCCGTTCATCGCCTTCGAGAGATTGAGAAACGTCGCGCCCGGCCCAGGCATGACACCGGCAAATACGCTTTCGGCACAGCCGTAAGGACCGCCAGCGATGATCCCGACTCCGATCACATCGCGGGAATGCGCCATCTGAAACTGGCCGGCCATGTAGGCTCCAGCCGAGATGCCCGATAGCGATGTCTGGTCGAGTCGCGCCCCCGCAGCAGGCAGGCGATTGCCAGGCTCATCGCAAGCGCCGAGCAGAGCCAGTCCGAGAACGCTGATAGCGACCCGGAGGCAGGATGTCGTGAGCTGGCCAACACGTGTTCTGACGATCATCTCGTGGACACCAGCATTGTTCCTCAACGCAACCTAAGCCGCGAGAGTGTCACCTTCCAGTGCTCACAAGTGACGGTGGTCAACCAAAAGAGACGATCGAGGATAACATTGCGATCAGGCCTACCTCAGCCGAACGGTTACACGATCCACGCGTCCCTTCGCATCGGTGACGGTGAGCTTCACAAACCCTCGCCCGTCCGGCGTCCAGGGCGCCTCGCGCCGATGCGGATCGGAAGCGATTGGTGCTCCGTCCACCATCCACGTCAGCGGCAAAGCTCCGCCATCAGCCTTGAGCATCACGAGGTCGTTGCCCTCCTCAACTTCGAGCTCGGATCGATCCGGTGGAAATGAAATGAGGACCGACGGATCGAGATGCCCGGTGGTAGGCTGCGCATCGCCGGGCTCGGAGAACCGCTTTAAGGGTGGCGGCAGATCGGCACCGGCAGCCCGCAAAGCCCCAGAGGGTGGGCTGTTCAGTGGCGCGCGACGCTCGCTGAGGCGCTGGAATGCGTCGAACAGAATGGGGGCGGCTGAACCACGGCCTGTGAGGCCCAACGTCGATGAGCCATCTGCCCGGCCGGTCCAAACCGCAATGGTATGCTGTCCGTCGTAGCCAATCGCCCAGGCATCGCGGTAGCCGTAGGACGTCCCGGTCTTATAGGCGATCCGTCCCCCGATGGCGCTGACCGGAGGCGGTGCATCTTTGAGAATGTCGCTGACGTACCACGCCGCAACCGGTGTCAGCAGCCGCCGCCCAGCCTCGATCTGACTCGAGGGTAGCGCCATGCGTCCAGGCTCATTGGCAATGTGGCGCAGCGTGACCGTCTCACCCCCGCGTGCAATCCCGGCATAAAGGCCCGCCAGATCGTGCAAGCTCAATCCGATGCCGCCCAGCGCAATGGCCAACGTCGGCTCTTCCGCCGCTGGCAACATCGGCGTCGCCCCGCCACGACGCAGGCGTCCGACAAGCCGCCCCGGCCCGACGACGTTGAGCACCTTCACCGCCGGAATATTCAGCGAATGCGCCAGCGCCTCCCGGATGGTGACGGAGCCGCGAAAATCCTCGTCGAAATTCTGCGGCCGGTACAGCCCGAACCGCGTCGGGCGATCCTCAATGAGCGTTTCGGGATGCGCGACGCCTGCCTCGAACGCCAACCCGTAGATGATCGGCTTCAAGGTCGATCCCGGCGAACGGATCGCACCCACCATGTCGACGGGGCCAAGCCGCGTTTTGTCGAGATAATCCGAGGAACCGACATGGGCCAGGATTTCCCCGCTGCGATGATCGATCACCAGAACAGCCGCCGACATCTGCGGACCCAGTGAACGCGCGCGTTCGAAGGCCAACGCCTCGACCTGACTTTGCAGCCGTGCATCGATCGTCAGGTGATGAATTCGCACCTGCGGCTTCAGCGCGACTTCGCTCTCTGAAAGGTGCGGCGCGAGCTTCGGAAATTCGCGGCGTTGGCGCGGCACAATCTCACCGCGCGCACGCTCAGCCTCGGCGGCGCTGATGACTCCATGTTCCACAGCGCGATCCAACACGCGATCCCGCGCGCGCTGTGCCGCTTCCGGCGAACGATCCGGACGACGAACTTCCGGCGACTGTGGCAATGCCACAAGAAGTGCGGCCTCGCCAACAGACAGACGCTTCGGCTCCTTGCCGAAGTAGGCCAGCGACGCCGCACGAACACCTTCCAGATTGCCGCCAAACGGCGCCAACCGAAGGTAAAGCTCCAGTATTTCAGTTTTCGAAAGCTGCTGCTCCAATTGCAGTGCGCGGATCGACTGCCACCACTTTCCGGGCAACGTGCGCACATGCTCTCCATCGAGCAGGCGCGCAACCTGCATCGTCAGCGTCGAGGCACCGGAGACGATCTGCTGGTGACTGATGAGCTGCCACACCGCACGCGCTGCGGCTCGCATGTCCACGCCGCCGTGTTCGTAAAACCGCCGGTCCTCGAATGCGAACAGCATTTCGAGATATTTCGGATCGACAGCTTCAACCGTCACCGGCAGCCGCCACCGTCCTTCCGGCGTGGTGAAAGCCCGCAACAGCACATCATTGCGATCGAGCACCGTCACCGACAGCCGGTCCGCGCGCTCCAGCGGTGGCGGACCGAGCCATTCCATCGAAACCCGCACGGCGACATAGACGCCGAGCGGCAGCATCAGGAGGGCCAGCAGGGCGCCATAAACCCAGCGCCGCGCCCTGCTGCCAACTTTGCCTGCGATTGCAGTCGCCCCTTCCACGTTCATTACTCCCGGGCGAGGACCTCAAGCCGACCAGCCGCCGTACGCGCGAACCGATCCGGCCGGTACATGTCTTCGACGGTTGCCGCCGGATGCACGAAGCTTCCCGGCGTTACGGCGCGCACCATGTAGGCGACGGTTGCCGCCGAGGCCGGACCTTTGTTCGCGTCATTCTCATCCCCGCCGGCACGGCCGAACAGGTTGAAGGCGGCGACGAACCGGTCATCCCGGAATTCGGTATGCTCCGGCCGCACCGTCGTATTGAGCCAAGTAAAGCTCTTGAGGTCCGCGCTGTCGAGCAGGCGCGGGTTCTCGATCTCGAGTCCGGCCGGCAGGTGATCGACCAGCATCACCCGGCCACCCGGCGTCGTCGCCTCGACTTTCAGCACAACGACCAGACGATCCGTCTGCCGAAGCTGACCCTTACCGCCCTTGGCGCTTTGCAGATCAACCGGCTTGCCGTCGAGCGTGTAGTAGGAGCGCTCGATCCGGAAATCGCGGCTGATCGGCGGCTCTGGCGTCAGCGCCGCGCCGATGACGGAAATCACCGCATCGACGGCAGCATCGCCATCATTCTGGATGACGAGCCCGCGCTCGGTCACCTCAGCCGCCGTGAGTGTGCGATTGAGGCTGCCTTTATGCGACGAACCGTTCACCGACAGCGCCGTGTCGCGGCTTTCCTGAGCGAGTGCTTGTGCAGCCAACAACATCCACGCCTGCTCCTGTGTGGATGTGTAAGCGCGGGTCGCGTACGCCTCAGCCAGCGAACCGGCCAGCCGGGACGCATCTTCCCGCAGCACGCGGGTCTCGCTCGCCAACGTCACCAACGCAGCGTTGTCGCGCAGGTTTGAGCCGAAGTCCTGACGGGTATTCTCATCAGGCTGATCCGAGCCCAGCGCGGTACGGAACACCCGCTCTGCTCGCTCGCGGTCGCCCAGCATCGCCAGAGCAGCGCCGAGTTGCGCCTTGGCCAGCGGTGTCGAGAACCGGTCGAGACGCGTATCGGCGTAGTACCGCAGTTCACCGATCGGAGCCCGACCGTTGCGCGCCAGCACATAGAGCGCATAAGCCCGCGCCTCACCGCCCTTCTCGAAGTCCTGTGCATAGCTGACGAAGTTCTGCAGCCGGTCGAGCGCCTGCGTGAACGCCTGCTGCTTCATCTGGAAGCCCTGCTCGCGTGCCCGCGTCAGAAACTCCGTGACATAACTCGTCAGCCACATGTCGCCACCGCTCGGACCCCAGACACCGAACGCACCGGAGCTGTCCTGCATCTCGAAGACACGGTCGATGGCGGCTTCGATGCGCGCCTTGAGCTCGCCGTCGCGCGGCAGGCCGGACTGCACCGACAGCTGGTTGGCATAGAGCAGCGGCATGGCGCGGCTCGTCGTCTGCTCGGCGCATCCATACGGATAGCGGTCGAGCTGCGTCAGCAGGCCGGGCACGTCGAGATTAGCGATCGGCCCGACGCTGACGGACACTTTCGTGCGGCCAGGAATGAGATCGGCCAGCAGATCGGCACCGAGCGTCAGCTTCCCGCCCGAGGGCGCGAGCTTGCTCACCGTCACGCGACGGATATCGCCCGCTGGCGGTTTGACGTCGAACGTCAACTGACGTGACACCTCCATGCCTGCGCCATTCGTCACTTTTATATCGTAAGTGAAGGTTCCGACGTCCTGCGGCTTCACGGAGAACCGCTCCGCCTTGCGCTGGTTCAGAGCAAGCGTCACATCCCGCTTCGCCACGGTCGCCCGGCCACCCGTTGGAGCCAGCTGTTCTACAGTCACGCCGAACGTCCCGTCTGGGCCTTCGACATTATGCACATCGAGCTGCAGACGGGCTTCGTCTCCCAGTGTCAGGAAACGCGGACCAGCAGCGATCAACGCCACCGGATCACGAACGATCACATCAGTCGTCGCATGGCCGACCTTGTCCGCGCTCCATGCCACGGCCATCACGCGCACCGTGCCGTTGAACTCCGGCATCTGGAATTCGACGCGCGCCGTACCATCCGGTTGAACCTTCACGATGCCGGAGTAGAGCGCGACGGTTGCCTCAACCGACGGATTGCCCTGCATGGCCACCCCGCCTTCGTCACCGCCGGAACGCAGAGCCCCCCGATCCGCGCGCATGCCGTCGATCAAACGGCCGTAGAAGTCGCGGATCTCGGTGCCGAGACTACGCTGCGCATGGAACCAGGATTCCGGCGCAGGTGCCTGATAACGGGTCAGGTTGAGAATACCGAGGTCGACGGCCGCACCCGTGACACGCGCCTCTTCACCGGGATTAATGCCACCTATCTTCATAGGAACGGCGAGCATCGCACCGGACCGCACCTTCTGCTCCGGCGTCAGAGCAACGTTGAGCGTCTTGGCGCTATGGTCGAGCGGCAGCCACTTCACGCCGATGGCACGGCTCGGCATCCGCTTCGCCTTCTCGTCCATCGGACGGTACATCATGGCCGTCACATAGGCGCCAGGTCCCCAATCCGCCTTCACCGGAATGGCAACCTCGCCACCGCCTGCGGGCAGATCGACTTCCTGGCTGGCAAGCAGCCCTTCGCCCAGCACCGCGACCAGAGCCTTGCCGGCCTGACGCGCCGAGACTTTCAGCTTCGCCGTGTCGCCTGCCTTATAGAGTTGCTTGTCGAGAGCAACGTCGAGAACCTCGGGGCTATCTGCGCCTTCATCGGCATACCAGCCTGCGTTGAACACTACGCTGGATGCCGGACCGCCCGCGTCATTGGAGATCACTTCGAGGCGATAGCGTCCCCAATCGACCTTCGCAGAGATTTTCACCGGCTCATCGGCCTTGAAATCAGCGACGCCGTCGGCGACCTTGCGCGTGATGGTCAAGGGTTCATACGTCCAGCGGCCATCGCGGCTGTACCACTGCCAACGCTGGTCGAGACGCATCAACTGCCAGCGGAAGCCTTTGCCCGCGATCCGCTTGCCGTCCTCATCGACGAGGATTGCCTCGAAGCCCGCAAGCTCGCCTTCGCCAATCTGCGCATCCTTGAACAGCGGCTTGATTCCGACGCGCGTCATCTTCGCATCGACCGGCAGCGTCAGCGAGCGCTCGATGGTCCTGCCACCCGGCTCACGCAAGCGCAACAGCACCTGGGCCTCCAGGGATCGCGCGGTGCGCTGAATGGCGGGTAGCATCACCGCCAGTTCAGCCGCGCCCTGCGCGTCTGTGTTCGGCAATCCCTCCAGCGGCTTGCGGACCGGATTGATCTCCTCGTCCGCCAATCCGAAGCGATAGCCGGGATAGGCCGCAACGTCCTTGGTCGACGGCTTCACGACGATATCGCCTTCTAGGGCGAGATTGGCAGCCGGCGAGCCGTAGAGATAGCGGCCAGCAATCTTCAGTGCGCCCTTCTCATCGGGAACCAGCGTCGTGCTGACCGGATCAATCGTCAGGTCCAGGCGCTCCGGCACAATGTCTTCGACCAGGAAGGCGACACTCGCCAACGCATCAGCCTTGGGATCGGCATAAAGACGCGCGCGCCACGTGCCGGTCATGGAGGATCCGGCCAGCTTCAGCGTCGTCGAGCGGCCGCCCAGTTCTTCGTTGGTAAGCGCGATACGCCGATGTTCGACACCGTCCGGACGCTTAACGATCAGAGTCGTGGGAACCGCGGACGCCTTGCCGCCGCGATCGCGCACCAGCGCCGTCACGAAGACATCCTCACCCGGACGATAAACGCCGCGCTCGGTAAACAGGTAGCCGTCTAGGGGACCAGGCGGGCTACGTCCCTTGACGCCACGATCGGACAGATCGAACGCAGACGCCGTCAGATCGAGGAACGCATAATCTCCACCGTTCGCGCCTTCCGCCATCAGCAAGGCGGGCGCCATGCCGCCCTCGCCGCGCTTCAGCCCCGCCTCGAAGTGCACATAGCCGCGCGCATCGGATATCGCCTGACCCAGCACCTCATTATTGCGCGCAACCAGGCGCACCCGCGCGCCAGTGATCGGCTGCGCGGTCGCCAGCGAGCGCACGAAGGCGTGGATGCCGTCATCGCCGGTC
>JAEYYQ010000317.1 GCA_023428365.1 Pseudomonadota bacterium
CACGCTCAGCATCACGAGCATTGCCGCATGTGCGCCGACACGTGCAGGCAATGTATCGCGGCATGCACCGATGTTGTGGATATGATCAGACACTGAAGCACCACCAGCGGCGGCGCCTTGAAGTTTCAGCGATTGGCGCGCGACAGCACGCTGATCAGCTCAGCGACCTTCTGGCGCTGCTCGCAGGCATCGCCGCTGGCAATCGCGTGCTCAACACAATGTGCGACATGGTCTTGGAGAATCTCCTCCTCCACACGTCGCAATGCCGCCCGCACCGCCGAGATTTGCGTAACGATATCGATGCAATAGCGATCGTCCTCGACCATGCGCGCCAAGCCGCGGACCTGCCCCTCGATCCGGCCCAGACGCTTCAAGCAACTTGATTTGGCTTTCTCCTGCATGCTTGACAGATACCCCCACAGGGTATTATCCGTCAAGTCCAACGGATACCCCCTGGGGGTTTATAAAACTTCGGAAGGGCAACATGGCGGATCACGCGCATCATCGCTCCAATAAGCCCGCAGACGCGGAAAAGTCAGGATGCTGCAGCGGCAGTCACAGCTCCGCGCCTGAGCCGGTGGGTAAACAAGAGAGCAGTTGCTGCGGTGGCCACGGTGCAAAGTCGCCCGCTGAGCCTGCAACGTCCGAGGCCGTGAAAGACCCCGTATGCGGGATGACGGTTGATCCGCATACGGCGAAGCATCGCGCCGACTATAAGGGCCGCACCTATTACTTCTGCGCCGCCCGCTGCAAAACGAAGTTCGAGGCTGATCCGGAACTTTATCTCAATCCCGAGCAGCGAGAAGCGGAGCCTGTTCCCGAGGGCACGATCTACACCTGCCCCATGGATCCACAAATCCGCCAGATCGGCCCCGGCACATGCCCGATTTGCGGCATGGCGCTGGAACCAGAACTCGTCACTGCCGATACCGGACCAAATCCCGAACTGATCGACATGACGCGGCGTCTTTGGATCGGCGCGGCGTTGGCTTTGCCCGTTTTCATCCTGGAGATGGGCGGCCACCTGACGGGCCTCACGCACGCGATCGGCCAGCAGACCTCCAACTGGATTCAACTGCTTCTCGCGACGCCCGTGGTGTTGTGGGCGGGCTGGCCATTCTTCCAGCGCGGATGGCAGTCACTCGTCACGCGCAATCTCAATATGTTCACGCTGATCGCCATCGGCACCGGCGTCGCGTGGGCGTACAGTGTTGTCGCAACCGTTGCACCGCATCTATTTCCTGATGCTTTCCGCGGTCACGATGGGGCAGTCAGCGTTTATTTCGAAGCCGCCGCCGTCATTACGGTGCTTGTGCTGGTCGGTCAGGTTCTGGAATTGCGCGCACGTGAGAAGACCGGCGGCGCGATCCGAGCCTTGCTCGATCTCACGCCGAAAACAGCCCGCCGCGTCCGTCCGGACGGCAGTGATGAAGACGTCGCCCTCGATCGCGTCGCCGTCGGCGACACGTTGCGCGTACGCCCCGGCGAAGCGGTCCCGGTTGATGGCGATCTCATCGAAGGCCGCAGCGCTATCGATGAGTCGATGATTACCGGTGAGTCCATGCCTGTCACCAAGTCGCCCGGGGCGGCGCTGATCGGTGGCACTATGAACCAGACCGGCAGCTTCACGATGCGCGCCGGCAAGGTCGGCAGCGACACCGTTCTGTCGCGTATCGTACAAATGGTCGCTCAGGCTCAGCGTAGCCGCGCCCCTATTCAGCGCGTCGCCGATCAGGTGAGTGGCTGGTTCGTACCGCTGGTGCTGGCCGTTGCAGTTCTTGCGTTCGCAGCGTGGATGCTGTGGGGGCCGGAGCCACGCTTGACCTTCGCGCTGATCGCGGCAGTATCCGTCCTCATCATCGCCTGCCCGTGCGCACTTGGTCTCGCCACACCGATGTCCATCATGGTTGGCGTCGGGCGCGGCGCGCAAAGCGGCGTGCTGATCAAGAACGCGGAAGCCCTCGAACGGATGGAGAAGGTTGACACCATCGTCATCGACAAGACAGGCACGCTGACGGAAGGCCGCCCGAAGGTCACGGCAATTCGCCCGCAACCCGGCTTTGATGAAGCGGAAATCCTACGTTTTGCGGCCACTTTGGAACGCGGCAGCGAGCATCCCCTGGCGACAGCGATCGTCTCCGCGGCGACGGAACGCGGTATCACGCTCAGCACGGCCACCGACTTCGACTCGCCGGTCGGCAAAGGCGTGGTTGGAAAAGTCGATGGCCATTCCGTTGTTATCGGCAATGCGCGCCTGATGCAGGACACTGCCATCGACAGCACTTCGCTCCAAATCGAAGCTGATCGACTTCGCAAAGACGGCGCGACTGCGATCCTGGTCGCCATCGATGGCCGTCCCGCTGGCGTGATTGCAATCGCCGATCCGATCAAGTCGACCACGCCCGCGGCCGTGGAGGAGCTGACGAGCGCCGGCCTGCACGTCGTCATGCTTACCGGCGACAACGCCATTACAGCTCAGGCCGTCGCGCGTCGCCTCGGCATTGCTGAAGTCGAGGCTGAAGTTCTGCCGGAAGACAAAGCCCGAATTGTCGAACGTCTGCGCGCCGCAGGCCGCGTTGTCGCCATGGCAGGTGACGGCGTCAACGACGCTCCTGCCCTGGCTGCCGCCGACGTCGGAATTGCCATGGGAACCGGCACCGACGTTGCCATAGAGAGCGCCGGGATCACGCTCTTGAAAGGCGATCTCACCGGCATCGTCCACGCGCGCCACTTATCCCAGGCGACGATGAACAACATTCGTCAGAATCTGTTCTTTGCCTTCGTCTATAACGCTTTAGGGGTGCCGGTGGCGGCAGGCGTTCTCTACCCTGCGTTCGGCATTCTATTGTCGCCGATTATTGCGGCCGCCGCGATGTCGCTATCCTCGGTGAGCGTCATCGGCAACGCGCTCCGCTTGAGCCGCGCTAAGCTATAGCCGAGCCGGAACGCGGTCTGGTCGAACGAGTTTGGTGACGTAAGCAATGACGATGTCGGGCGTCGACGGCTTCGTGACGACTGGAGCAGCCCACAGCTCAGCGAGTTCTTGTGCACCCACATTTCCGGTGTGGAAGACAAACGGAACGCCTTGCTCATAGAGCGCCTCGGCGATCGGGCCCGACTGCTCCTTGCCGAGTTGCACATCCAAAACCGCCGCAGCCAAATCTTCCTGCTGCGCCAGCGCGCACCCGATGGCGAGCGTCTTCGCCGGCCCGATGACGGTCGCGCCTGCCTCAATGAGCGCCGCTTCCAGCTCCCAGGCCAGCAGCGGCTCGTCCTCAACGAGCAGAATTCTCAATCCTGTTAAATGCCTTGCCATACTGAATAGACACGCGCGCGCGGTAGAAGTTCCACTCTTTCGATTTCGTGAAACTCGTGATGCTATTTGATGTTGCGCGGATGACATATACGGAGTGTGACTTAGTTAATATTATCTAAATCCCAGCTACGGCCGATTTCAGCCGCCACGCACGTGGCGGGAGCGTCCAGGTGCCATTCGAGACCTTCTGGGCGCCACTCTATATGCGCCTCCCCATCGAGCGCCCGCCCTACCATGACTTCGACAACGGTCCAGCCGAAGCCTCGGTCAGCCGGAGGGATCACCGCTGGCCCGCCACGTTCGCACCAGGTCATGCGAAAACGACGCTGCCCTTCCCGCTGCGCAAGCTCCCAGTGAATCTCGATGCGCCCCTTAGGCGAACTCAGCGCACCGTGCTTCGAAGCGTTGGTGGCTAGTTCGTGCAACGCCAAGCCGATATTCTGCGCCGCTTCCGGCTTCAAAAGCAGCGCCGGCCCAGCAAACCTCAACTGTTCTTCGGTTCTGTCGATGAATGGCGCAAGTTGTCCTTGCACGAGTTCGGTGACCGGCACACCGCGCCAGTCTTGTTTCACCAGGAGGTCATGAGATCGGGCCAGACCCGCAATCCGGGCGTTAAAGCGGGAATGAAAATCCTCCAGATTGCGGCTTGTGCGGGCGGTCTGGCGTCCCATCGCCTGGATCACCGCCAGTAGGTTTTTGGAACGGTGCGACAGCTCACGCATGATGAATCGCGTGTGTTCTTCGCGCCGCCTCTGCTCCGAAATGTCGCGAAATAAAACTGAAACAGCGATGATCTGCCCACGCTCATCGCGCATTGGCGATGCGCTGATCGAAACCGGAATATCAGTGCCATCCTTTCTGCGGCGCTTTGTTTCGATGTTGACGCTCTCTCCCGCCATTGCCGCCTCGAAGACACCGTTCTGAGGCTCGCCCGACGCCGGCGGGACGAGAAAGCCTGAAGGCCGTCTGATCGCCTCCGCCGCGCTATAGCCGAACATGCGCTCCGCCCCAGGGTTCCAGCTCCGGATACGAGCATCAGAGGAAATACTGATAACAGCGTCCCTGGCCGCATCGACAATGGCGGCAAGGTGAGCTTGGTTGAGTTCCGCGCGCTTTTTCTCTGTTATGTTCTCACACACGATCCCCACCCCGATGACCGTGTTTTCGACCTTCAGAGGGTAGAGCTGGGTCGTCCAGCAGCGCTCGCCTTCGGTATAGGTTGCCGGTTCAAAGAATTCGATTCCGGCGACAGGTTGGCCGGTGTGCAGGACCTCGTGAAGTCGCGGCTCTATGGCGTTCTTCGCAAGAGGCAGCATTTCCATGATCGGCCGACCGATGAGACCCTCGATAGGCTGGCCGAACATATTCGCCAGCACGCGATTGATCCGCTGCACGCGCAGATCGCTATCGAGAAGAACAAGCCCAATCGGGGCAGAATCGTAGAGCGCTTGTTGCTCGCTCAAACGTTCCGCGCTCATGCGTAGAAGTGCTTCCCGCTGCGCCTCCCCTTCCTTGGCAGCGGTGATGTCCTGATCGATGCCGCGGGCCTTCTGCGCACGACCGTCGGATCCAAGCTCAACGACCCCTTTCGAACTCACCCATATCGTCGCGCCATCCGGCCGTTTGAATCGGAACTCGGTGGCAAACGGTCCCCCCTTGGCAATCTGGATATGAGCTTCTTCACGGACGCGTTCGCGATCCTCATCCAGCAGGAAGGACCAGAGATGATCGCGTGACGGAGGACGCTGCTCTCCCGTAAAGCCGTAAAGCCCCATCATCTCCGGCGACCAGGTCGCCGTTTTCGTGGAGAAGTCATACTCCCAGACCCCCGCACCAGCAGCGACCAAAGCCAGGCGCAGCCGTTCCGCACTCGCGCCTAATTCATCAATCGAGTGCGCAAGCGCGGCACTGACGCGATCGACTTCCGCGATGCCGGAAGGCGGTGGTTTCTCGGGGCGGCCTGTATCCGTAATCCGAGACAGGCGCTGAATGGGAATCGCGATACGTCTTGCGAATGCCACGGCCAGCAGCGCCGAAAGCGCAATAAGGGCTGCGGCGGTCGTCGCAAATGTCCACCACTCCTTACGCGAAACCTGAGCCAGTTCCTCGACCGACGCCGTCGCGGTGACAATCCAGCGCGTCGTCGGAGAATGATCGACCGCTCGGATAACCTCGCGGCCAGACCGTAATGTTGTTCGCGTGATCGCTGCCCCGGATTTCAGCTGATCTATCGTCTCTTGCGAGACCTTTGATCCGACTTCCTCAGCGCTGCGCTGAGAGCTGGCTATGACGACATCATTCGCATCCGCAATGCTGATCATCATGTGCGATGCGCCAAGATATCTTTCGATTAAAGGCGATAAAACCTCCGTGGGAATGGCGATCGTCAGAATGTAAACGACTGTGCCGTTCATCACCGGAAGCCGCACGCCAACAACGGGCTTGGGTGGCGTGCCTTCGTAGAACAGGCCCGTCACGACAGGTTTGCGCGTCGTGATGACTTCGCGGATCGCATCCGCGTCGTCCGCTTTGTATGGAAACGAGGTCCAGGGCAGGCCCGTATTTATGAGCTGTCGACCTTCAGAATCCGAAAGTATTACAAACCATGCCTGCCCGCCTTGCATTTGACGGGTACGTTGATCGAAGACATCCAGCTGGGCCGAACGAAGCACCGGTGAGGCCCCCAGCGCCTCACCGAGCCGCCAATACCCCAGCATTTCCCGGTCAAGATCGCTGGAAAGACTTTTGATGAAACCCAGCACACGCGCTTCACTCGCTGCGCGCTCAGCCGAGATCAACTGCCAAAGTGCCAGACCTCCCAGAACGATCGCTGGCAACAGGACAGCCAAGCACAAGGCGAGAAGATGCGTTGACAAAGGCCAGCCACGACGGAGAGCCGGCCGCGTCTCGAAATTTCCCACGATGCCCTCCCAGACACCGATAACAGGCCCACGTTTTTACTATGCCAAGGTCGGCAATGCTTTGTTCCTGACTACAAAACGCGGATCGAAGCCGTTTGATACCGTTTAATATCAAAGATGATTATTGGTCGCTGCGGCAACCGACAGCACGGAACCGAAAATAGCCCATCGACGTTTTTTGCTTAACCGGAAACTCGATCAAGACCGCAGAACTCGGAGACCTGAATGGCCACTTCTGACAAGTCCGGAATGGAAGAACAGCAGTCACACCGTCTCGATGACGTTGCCGAGATGATTCAAGGGCTGAAGACAGAACTCGCGCGCCTGGCCGAGCAAGCTCAGGACAGCGTCGCGGACAATGCTGGGGCGCTAAAGGATCGCGCCATTCACGCAGCTAAGGACACTCAGGAACTGGTGAGACAGAATCCGCTGCCTGCCCTCGGCATTGCCCTCGGCGTAGGTTTCCTCGTCGGCGTCATGATTCCCGGGAGGAGTTCAGCACGCCATCGTGGATTCGCGGCTGGTTCGCGCAGAGAGTTCGACCGTCTCGCCGAGACCGTGCGAGACGCAATCGAATCAGGAAGGTCGCGGGCTCAGCACAGTCTGGAGCGCGCTTCGGATCCGGCACTACTGGACCGGTTTGCGGGCATTCTCTCAAGCTTGCTTGAAAGCTCGCGTTCAACCGCGTCGACCGTCGCATCCGCCGGCGAGAAAACCGCTCGCCATCTCGCAGACCGGCTGTCGAACGCGGTTCGCTAGCCGTCAAGCTATTCGGGGCTGCCCATCGCAGCCCCGAACAATCCCCTCAGTGCATCCAAAGTCCGCCAGTGACATTGATCGACTGACCCGTCATGTAGCTGGCTTCCTCCGAGGCGAGGAACACCGCGACTCGGGCGATATCCTGTGGCACGCCCACGCGGCCGATCGGAATACCCGCCTCACGCTCTTTCGCGGTTTTCAGTCCCTGCTCGACGGACTTCTTGTCGGCTTCGTCACGCATGCGCGTTTCAACGATCGTGCCGGGGCAAATCGCATTGACGTTGATCTTGTTCGGAGCAAGCTCGGCCGCCAGCGTCTGGGTAATGCCGATTACGGCAAACTTTGAAGAGCAGTAGGCGCCGTAAGACGCCTTGCCGATCTTGCCGAACCAGGATGCGGTGTTGATGATCTTGCCGGAGCCGCGCTCAAGCATATGCGGAACGACAGCTCTGCAGCCGTAGAACACGCCATCGGCATTGATACGGTAGCACAGCTTCCAGTCCTCGATCGAAGTCTCGGCGATCGAGCCGACTCGAACGATGCCGGCGTTGTTATAAAGGAAATCGATTTTGCCAAGCTTGGCGATGACGTTCTGAACGCCCGCGTTTACCTGCTCCCACTCGCCGACATCGACCTTCGCAGCCATGGAGCGGCGGCCTTCTTTGGCCACCAGCGCCGCGGTTTCCTCGGCCCCTGCCAAATCAATGTCGAGCACGGCAACGTCGCTGCCCTCTTGAGCAAGCCGCACAGCGATGGCGCGGCCGATACCCGATGCAGCTCCCGTCACGAGAGCTACCTTACCGTCGAATTTGTACATGTGCTGTTGTCCTCAGTGAATTTGCGTCGACGCAGTCGGACTTGCGGAAAGTGAAATCGCTTCCGCATCTTCCTGCGGGCCGAACGCTGCAAACTTTCCTGCCAGTCGCCCGGAAGTCAGAGCCCAACCGAGATGGTGGCCATGGCCTTCCAGCAATACGCCGCCCTGACCGCTCGAACCCGCTCCGTACAGGCCGGGAATCGGCTTCCCGCTGCGGTCCAGGATTTCCAGACGGGACGATACCCGCGGCGACCCATCCGTAATTGGAATCCAGCTTTTGGCTGGCCCGAGCACGTGGAACGGTCCCTGGCGGATCGCAGGCTTGCCGGCTGGAAGATTGGCGTTGTGCTTATCGATCGTCTCGCGCAGTTGCGCGGGCGGGATGCCGACCTTCTGCGCCAACTCGTCGAGCGAGGCAGCGCTGGCGTAGACGTCCTTGCGATTGCGCTTGTAGTCGGCGAGGTAGGCATAGGCCACGCCGGGCGCTGTCGAAACGAAATTCGGCCAAGCTTCGAACTTGCGCGCGATCGCATCATCCATAATGAGGTAGGCGACACGATCGGGCTGCTTGGGAATGGCGAACTGCGGCCTGTTCGTTTCGTCGACGAACCTCTCACCCTTTTTGTTGACCAGGATGGCGCCCTCCTCGAACAACTTGTTCGATGGTGCGAGAAACGTCGTGACGAACATCATGAGGAACGGGCGCAGCAGCCAGGACGGCATGTACTCAAGCGACCAGCGCATGAACAAACCAACAGGACGCCACGGCGGGATCATCGCTATCAGCTTGCGCTTTGGCGGCGCCACGAAACGGATTTCCGGGCCATACACGACGTCGCCATTGACCATCTGAGCGCCAGCGGCCACTGCAAGCCGCTGCCCATCTCCTGTGCTCGTCTCGTTGATGCCTTCAATGTCCACGCGGTCCGCATCGAGGTAGGCGCTTTTCAGCTCCTGACCGGAACTGTAATCACCAGCCGCCAACACGACGCCGGAGCGCGCCGTAAACCGCTGCGCCGCGCCGGAGACTTCGCAGGCGACGCCCGTTACGCGATTGCCGGTGCGCAGGATCTCGATGGCACGCGCGTTCGTCCGAATGTCGACACCCAGATGCCGCGCCCGCTTTTCGAGGTGATAGATATAGCTGCGCGAGTTCGGCAGGATGTTGTGCATCCGCGGCACGCGATGCGGCGGCTCGGCCATCGGCCCGAAGAACACGATGCCCATATCCGTCAGCCAGTTGATCGTGTCCGGAGAGTGCTCGACCAGCAGCCAACGCAGTTCGAGATTGTCCTTCACATCGGGATCGTGACCGGCGAGCTTGGCGAACAGCGCCATATCCTCGAAGTGGGCCTGCGGTGTATCGACGATGCCTTTCTTGGCTTGAAACGGCGTCGAACTGGAGGTGATGGAGCCGACCGATCGACCAGTCGTGCCGCCGATCTCCGGATTTTTCTCGAGCAGGATGACCGTCCTACCCAGCCGCGCAGCCTCGATAGCTGCCGCAAGCCCTGCTCCGCCGCCGCCCACGACGACGACATCCGCTTCAGTGCCAGACACGTTGGATATCCTCGATATTTCGTTCATCGCGAATTTGCGCGCAGAACAGTAGCCGGACCAGTCGCCCAACTGCAGTTCTGCCATTCACTTTAGGTTTTTCGCACTATCCCTTGACCGCGCCCGCGCCCCAACCCGCGATCAGGTAACGCTGAACCGCCAGGAAGAACAACAACGCCGGAATTGAGATCATCACGCCGGCGGCCATCACCATGCCCCAGTCCGTGACCGTGGACTCATAAAGATCTTGAATACCTACGGGCAGCGTCTTGAGATCGTCGGCGCCGATCAAAACCCGCGCGAACAGATAGTCATTCCACGCGACGATGAAGGTGAAGATCGAAACTGCAATCACGCCAGGCAGGGCAAGCGGGAAAATGACCCGCAAAACCGCCTGTGGCCGCGAGCAACCATCGATCATCGCAGCCTCCTCCAAATCAATCGGGATCGACTGGAAGAATGACCGCAACAGCCACATGCAGAACGGCAAACAGAATGTCGTGTAGGCGAGGATCAGGCCCAAGTGCGAATTGGTCAGGCCCGCCTGCCGCATCATGATGTAGAATGGAATGACAATCATGATCGGCGCGAACATGTAGGTAAACAGCATACCGCCGGCGATGAAGTTACGCCCCCTGAATGCGAAGCGTGTGATGGCGTAGGCCGCCAAGCTGCCAACGACGATGGTCAGGAGCGTCGTGCCGCCAGCCACGATCAGTGAGTTCTTGAAGTAGATCCAAAACTTCGTTTGCTCGAACAACCGCGTGTAAGAACCGAATGACGGCTCGCTCGTCCAGAAGGTCGGAATAGCGGTCAGAAATTCCCGATCCGGCTTGATGGACGTCAGGAACATCCAGAGCAAGGGGAAGCCGCATAGCATGACGAGAATAAAGGCTGCCGAATAACGGCCAACCCACGCAAACAGGCTCGTGAGTTTCGGGCTCATGCGTTTTCTTCCTTACGGAATGCTTTGAAATAGAAGATCGC
>JAEYYQ010000356.1 GCA_023428365.1 Pseudomonadota bacterium
GTATCGACCCGATCCACAGCGAAAAGAAAATAGCGAGGCGCCCGGCGACCCAAATTCCGAACAGTGCGGCCAGACGCGTTCCCACCACCGGCAAGCGGCCGGTCCAGTTCGGCACGGCCGTAAGCAAAAAGCCGGCGACGATCGCGGGTACATATCCGTACACCAGCTCGTGGACGTGCCATTCGATCGGGCTGAGCACACTCGGCAGGACGAGGTGGCCACTGAGCATCGGAAGCCACAGCGCGACTGAAAGAGCTGCCCATAGAGCTCCAAACAGGAAGAACGGTCTGAAGCCGTAGCTCAGTATCGCGGGACCGGTGAAGGCGCGGATCTGTTCAGCGCTCGTGGCCATGGCGGCCTCCTCAGCTTTTCTCCGAGTGTGCGGCTTGCAGGGGCGGGGTGGCGCTATGATTGCCGCCGATAAATCCCAGATGCTGGCACAGGCGTGCGCCCTCGCCGGGCATATCGTCGAGCCGGAATTCGACGGCCAGATCCCCGGCAAAGCGGCGCCACACTTCAAGATTTCCCCAAGGCACCGCCACCAGCACCGGCACGTCATGCTCGAGGGCCTCGGCGATCAGCGGGCGGCAGCCGCCGCCTTCGCATTCGGTTTTGCCGAACTTGTTGACGATCAGCAGATCCGGCTGCGATGGCAGCGTCGTGCGCGTCTGCGCGACGGCGTTCAGCAACGCCTCGACGTCGAGCCGGCAACCATGCGCGTCCTCGCCGCGATCCTGCGATATCGGGATGGATTCACCACTGGCCAGATCCTCCAGCAGCATGTCACAGCGCGACCGACCCTCGCGTGTCGCCTCGCGTTGGATGAGACCTGCGAGCCGAAATCCCTCCGTTATCAGATGTGACGCGATGCGGTCCAGCACCGGCGTTATGCGCAGGCCGTCTCCATAAGTGATCGCCGTGATGGGTGCGGAGGGTTGCAGTCGAGACATGAAGGGCTCTTTTCAAAACGATGCCGAGAGATGTGATCAGTTGTGGCCTTGATGGCATCCACCGGTGCCGCCACCGCAGGAACAGGAACTTGCGGGCGCAGGTGCTAATTCCGCGGCATCCTGTTTCAACGACCAGCGCAGCATGCGTTCGAGCGCCGCGTGCGCCGGGCGTTGGCTGTACTCCATCGCCGTCATGAGGCCCATCCAGTCTTCGTCGCCACCCTGCGCCGCGAACCGTCGTGCGGCATTGGCCACGTATTCGCCCGGGCTCTCATCAAACTGCGCGCCCATCGCCTGCACTTCGGCGAACAGGACGATGTCGCCCAAAGCTTCGAGCGCGGTGGCCGCATCGTTTTCCGATGCGAGGCGTTCCATCAAAGTTCCCAGTTGCATGACGCGCTTGCCTCCTATTGCACCAGCGGGCTGGCGCTGCTGTCGAGCGTGATGCCGGTGATCTCGGCGCGCCCGGCCAGAATGGCGATGTATTGCCGGATGGCAGTGCGGCGAACTTTTTCACCCAACCACGCCGCGATGCGCGCACGCACCATGTCGAACGGTAATTCGCGGCCGTCGATCCGGCGCTCCAGCATCACGATGTGAAAGCCGTATCGTGTCTCGATGGGTGCTGTTGAGATTTCTCCCACTTGCAGTGTGGCAAGCGCCTTTTCGAATTCAGGCACGGTTTGGCCCGGCCCGATTTGACCGAGATTGCCGCCCGTCTTGCCGGAGGGACACGCGGATTCCGCGAGCGCCATGTTGGTGAAAGCCGACCGATCATTGCGCAGCGCCGTTGTGATCGCTTCCGCGCGTTGGCGCGCCGTCTGCCGGGCTGTGGGGTCGGAGGGATTCGCGGCGATCAGGATGTGACGCGCTTCATAGAGATCCGGCGACCGAAAGCGCCGCAGGTTCATCTCGTAGTAGCGTTGGCATGCTGCTTCATCCGCGTCCGGCGTGACGACCTCGCGGGCGATGACCATCCGGACCAGCGCCTCATCGTCCGTTTCGCATCGGCCTTCGTCGTCCTCGATCGGCTCGGGCAGGATGGCCAGACGTTTCGCCTCCTGCAACAGCAGTTCGCGCACGACGAGCGCACGCGCGGCGGCGAGCCAAGCCTCGATTGGCTTTGCCGCAGGGTGGTTCTGGGTCTCGCGCGAGATCGCCGCGCGCGAGATGATGACCCCATTGACGCTAACCGGTGTCTGCTTGCCGGTGATCGCGGGGCGGACCGAGCAACCGTGAGATGATGCGGGCGTGGTCATGGCTGTCACTCCGCCGGTTCAGCAGGACGATGCGCCGTCAGCGGACGCCGTGTGCGCACGACCTGATAGCCGCGCCGCCCGAGATACCAGACCGGGGCCGACCAGATATGCACGAGACGCGAGAACGGGAAGACGAGGAAGATCGTCATGCCGAGTACCAAGTGCGCGAGGAACGGCCATTCCAGGCTCTGCAGCGTTCTGGCGTCGACGGGTTGCAACGTCACGATGCCCTGCGCCCAGTGCGATAGCGTCAGCATCGCGGAGCCGTCGCGATGGCCGAGCGAGAACGGCAACGTGATCAAACCGAGCGTGAGCTGCACCCACAGGATCAGCAGTACGGCGATATCCATCACGGTGGAGGTCTGCCGGATACGCGCATCGAACAACCGGCGATGCAGCAGCAGTGTCAAACCGACGAAGCAGGCCGTGCCCGCGATGCCGCCTGCGATAACCGCGATCAACTGCTTCTGCGGAACGGTCATCACCAGCGTGTAAACGGACGTCGGCGTCAGCAGACCGACGGTATGACCGAAAAACAGGAACAGGATACCGAAGTGGAAAAGGTTTGAACCCCAGTAGAGCTGGCGCTTGCGGAGCATCTGGCTGGAGCTGGCCTTCCAGCTGTACTGATCCTGATCGAAGCGGATCAGGCTGCCGATGAAAAAGGTCGTCAAGGCGACGTAGGGGTACCAGACGAACAGGATATGAAAGATGATGTCGCGCATGGCTGGCCTCGTTATCCGCGGTGGGCTGGCGATGTGGTGATGACGGTGCGCGGCCCGCGTGTCGGTGCGGGCTCCAAGCCGGGGGCCGGGCGGCGGGCCTGGCGCAGCTTGGCGGCCAGGCTGTCGACGCCGCACGACGCTTGTGCCGAACCGGGACCAAAGGTCACTTCCTCGTCCTGCCAGGCCGCATCGAGCGCCACCAAGTCGTCCGGTTCCGGGTCGGGTTCTGCGCGCAGGGCGGCAAGCGCGGTCGAATCCAGTTTCGATTTCGACAGTGCCACAAGGGCAGCGAACACCGCCTCGTAGGGCGAGTTGCGTTTTGCCAACCGTTCGCGGAGAGCGGCCAGCACATGCCCGGGCTGGCCGATCAGTTCGATGGCCTCGGCCGGCGCGCGCGTGGCTGCGTATTCCAGGAACAGGGGCAGAAAGTCAGGCAGCTCAGTCGATGTCGGAGTATAGCCGCCGTCCTCATACAACTTGATGAGATCGACCATCGCCTGACCACGATCCCGGCTCTCGCCGTGCACGTGCTCGAACAGATGCAGCGACAGCGAGCGGGTACGATCGAACAGGAGAATGTAGCGCTCCTGCGCGTCGAACAGATCGCGTCCGGCAAGATCGTCGATCAGGGCATTCACCGCTGCCAGATCCCGCCGGTGGAGCACGGCTTCGCGCGCCAGAACGTCCTTCAGTTCGACTGCTGCCGCGAGAAGATCATCTGTCGGGTAGGCCAGCAGGGCTGAGAGAACCTTGAGCGTCTTCATGGCTCACGCCTCCACTTTCGGACGTTCATTCTTCAGCTTCACGCCACCGAACAGGTTGACCTTGTTGTCGCTCGGCATACAGCCGTCGCCGAACGTGAAGCCGCACTGACCGCGCAATTCGTAGGCATCCTCCGAGACTTCGCGGTGCGTCGTCGGAATGACAAAACGGTCCTCGTAGTTGGCGATCGCCATCACATGGTACATCTCTTCGATCTGCTGACCGGTCAGCCCAACCCTGCGCGCGATTGCATTGTCGATCACGCCGTCGATGGTCTTGGCGCGCATGTAGGCGCGCATTGCCAGCATCCTCTCCAGGCCGTGAGCAACTGGCAACTCATCACCAGCAGTCAGCAGGTTGGCGAGATACTTGAGCGGAATACGCAACGAGCGCACGTCCGGCATCTCGCCGTCGGTGCCCATCTTGCCAGCTTCCGCCGCAGCGGTGATCGGCGACAACGGT
>JAEYYQ010000498.1 GCA_023428365.1 Pseudomonadota bacterium
AGGATCTCAGGCTCACGAGATATTAAGACGCGCCCGCGAGCTTCTTCATGTCGTCGAGTTGTTCCTTGACGAAGGCACCCGCCTTCGACGCATCGATGAAACTGTCCGGAGAGGCAATCTGCTCCTCGAGAAACTTCTTGAACTCCGGCGTCGCTGCGACTTTCGACAATGCTGCCGAAAGAGCCTTAACGCGCTCCGGCGGCGTACCGGCCCGCACAACGATCGAACGGAACTGCGGCAGCGCCACCTGATAACCCAGTTCAAACGAACTTGGTGTATCCTTGAAAGCCGGATGACGTTCCTTGCCGAAAATGATCAGCGGGCGCATCTGATTGCCCTTGAGATATGAGCCGACGTCGCCAGCCTGCTCATAAAGGGCATCGGCGTGACCGCCGAGAATCGACACATAGCGCTCACTCGGCTTGGAGAACGGCACCTGGACGACCTTGATGCCCTTGCCTTCCATATACTTCAGCGTGAAGTCGTCGACGCTGCCGAATCCAAGCGTCGCCACCTTCAGCGTGCCGGGTTTGGCTTTCGCCTCTTTCTCGAAATCAGCCCATGATTTGAAGCGGCTGTTTTCGGCGACGAACAGGAACGACGGTCCTTGGATCAGCACGGAAACCGGAACGATATCTTCGCTTTTCCAGCGTGCATCAGGCCCCGCCAGCAGCGCGTGACTATCGGCAATATAAATTGCCGCGGAATAGCCGTCCGCCGGCGCGGCAAGCAGTTTTGCCATGCCGGTTCCGCCTGTTGCTCCCGGCACGTTCACGACGGGCAGTGATACGCCAAGATTTGGTTCCAGAAGTTTTCCGGTCAGCCGTGCGAGCTGATCGGCACCACCACCAGGCCCCCAAGGAACAATCATTTCAACGGGACGGGTTGGATATTTATCCTGTGAGAACGCTGCAGGAGCGATCACCGTTGCGGAAACGGTCGCCACTCCCAAAGCGATCGCAAATGCTCGTGCGGTATTGCGGGTCATCACTTTCCTCCAGCCATATCGGCTCGCCGCCAGGATCAGCGGCGCCAGACGCTAAGCACTCTTCCCGGAGGCACGACGCGACGGTCGAAGCCCTATTTTATTTTTTTGGCTCACGGCGACCATCAAGCAGCGCAGCACCTTTTCGCCGACACTCAACGGGACACCTTGTCCCACTATCAGGCCTGCGTGGCGCAACAATGTCAATCAGGTCGCTTGGATAATGTGATCGGAATAGACGGCGAATGCGCAAAAATTGCGGTCGTTGACGTATCAGACTGCAGCGCACAATTAATCGCCAATCCGAGCACAACGGTGATAAATTGAGTAAAAACAAATCCGTAGTCAGATTTGGGAATTACGCGAAAATCACCTTGGCGCCGCGATCCCCTTTCTCACCGATGATGTCCAACCAGAAAACGCGATGCGTGCAGATCAAGCGCTTCGCAACCGCAAAGCAGCAGCACCGCACAAAAGCATTGCCGGATGGCGAGGAACCTCTCGTCTGCCGTCCGCGTTAACACTGCATCCTCTCTTCGCACATGCTCGGCATCACGCGTCGCTCGTGACGCGTCGCGAGCGTGACCCCAAATCCGGAGAAACATAATGAGAAGCGTGATCTTGTGGCTCGCGGGCGTTCCGATTTCGGTGATCGTCCTTTTGCATCTGTTCGGCGTTCTTTGATTTTCAGCCTGTCGGATGACGGCGGTGCAGCTCTGGTCCTGGCGATTGAAAGATGGACCATGAAATTTCCAGTGATGCGATCAGAGCCGCCGTCTCCGCTACCCTTGACGGAGACCCGGAGGTCAAGACTGTCCTGCAAAATCGCGTCGCTTTCCGCGATATATCAGCGTTCTCGACATTTCCATTTCTAGCGATCGGACACGCATATGATCGCGCGGATTCGACCGCGCATGACCAACAACATCTGGTTACAGTGAACATCTGGCTACGACCCGGAGAGGAGCGTACAGCGCGCAAATTGATCCGCATTCTCCGGCGCGCATTGGATGAGGCGCGGCTTGCCATTCCCGGCGCTCACGTCGTGGCTTTCAAGCACGAGCGATCGAGCGTCAGACCCGCGCCGGAATTGGATGCACTGCACGCCACAGTCCGCTATCGGCTCGTTCTCGATGCTAAGACAAAGAAAACGAGAAATCGCGCGACAACTCCGTGACGCTCAGGATGCGATCATGGCATCGCGCAGCACGCAAGCGACATGCTTTGCCTGCCGGCCGGTCCCGTCCTTGATTTGATGGCGACAGGAAAATCCGTCGGCGACGATCATCGTGTTTGCATTGGATTTGCGGACCGCAGGCAGCAACGACAGTTCGCCCATGGCTTTGGACACGTCGTAGGTTTCCGCGCCATAGCCAAAGGCGCCCGCCATTCCGCAACAACTCGATTGCACAACGTCCACCGAGAGATCTTCGACAAGAGACAGCGCCTTGCTGACACTGGGCATCACTCCAAAAGCCTTTTGGTGGCAATGGCCGTGCAGCAGGACATTTCCGGCTGCGCGCGCGAGTGGCCCGGAAATGCGCCCGGCATCGATCTCGCGCGCCAGGAAATCTTCGAACAGGTAGGCGGCTGCTGAACTGCTCTGCGCCGCTTCGCCCGGTAACAGCGATGGAACCTCATCCTTCAACGACAGCAGACATGAGGGCTCCAGTCCAACAATCGGCACGCCGCGCGTAGTGTACGGTTCGATGGCTGCCAGTAGACGGCGAGCTTCAGCGCGGGCCTCGTCAACTAGCCCAGCCGACAGGAATGTGCGTCCGCAACAGACGGGCCGGCCGCCATCCTCAGGTGTTAGGACGCTGACCACGTAGCCGAGGCGTTCGAGAACGTCCACGGCGGCATACAGATTGTCGGGCTCGAAATAACTATTGAACGTGTCGGCGAAGAGCGCGACTTCACCTCGCTGCTCAATGCTCTTCGTGAGTGGTGGTTGCGGAGAAAAAGGTTTGCGGGTCCATTGCGGCAGCTTCCGTTTTGCCGTCATTCCGCTGACCCGCTCCATCATCACGGCAAGACCTGGAACCCGATCACGCGCATTCATCAACGGTGCGATTTTGGAGGCGAACGGCGCATAACGCGGCAGATACGCAATCAGGCGATCCCTCAGCGGCAAACGCCTGCGCCGGTTTGCAGCCGCCAGCACTTCGATCTTCATGCGCGCCATGTCAACGCCGGTCGGACATTCTCTGCGACAGCCCTTGCACGAGACACAAAGCTTCATTGTCTCGAGCATCTCGTCGCTGGCCAGAGCATCAGGTCCAAGCTGTCCGGAAATAGCCAGCCGAAGCGAATTCGCGCGTCCACGGGTCAAGTCGCGTTCATTCCGCGTGACGCGATAGCTCGGACACATCACACCCGCATCGAGCTTCCGGCATTCGCCGTTGTTGTTGCACATCTCGACGGCGCCCTGAAAACCGCCAGCGGCTCCAGGATAGGCCGACCAATCCAGCTCGGTCCGGAATTCTGGAATCTGATACTCCGGCTTGTAGCGAAACAGCGTGCGATCGTTCATGCGCGGTGGGCGGACGATCTTGCCAGGATTCATGATGCCCGCAGGATCAAAGCGGTCCTTCACCGTCTCGAACAGTTCCACGGTTTTGCGGCCGTACATCAGTTCGTGAAACTCCGAACGCACCAGACCGTCGCCGTGCTCTCCGGAATGCGAACCCTTGTAGTCCTTGACCATGGTGAACGCCTCCTCGGCGATCGCGCGCATGGTGACGGCATCTTTCTCCAATTTCAGGTTCAAGACTGGTCGCACGTGCAGACATCCTACAGAGGCGTGCGCATACCAGGTGCCGCGCGTGCCATGCTTCTCGAACACAGCCGTGAGCCGTTCCGTGTAGTCGGCCAGATGCTCCAGCGGCACTGCGCAATCTTCGATGAAGGAGACCGGTTTCCCCTCGCTCTTCATCGACATCATGATGTTGAGGCCGGAGGCGCGAACTTCCCACACCGCCTTTTGCCCAGCCGCATCCGCGACCTTCACCACGCTGTTCGGATGGCCGAGATCACCCATCAATTCATCGAGCCGATCCAACCTTCGCAGATTTTCCGCCTGATCGTCTTCCGCGAATTCGGTGAGCAGCAGGGCGTCCGGCTTACCGCGCACGTAAGTTTCCATCACCGGACGGAACATCGCGATATCGCGCGCCAGTTCGATCAGTGTGCGG
>JAEYYQ010000026.1 GCA_023428365.1 Pseudomonadota bacterium
TTGGCCTCGATCTTGTCGCCCATGATGCGGATATGCTCGGACGTCGGCCCGATGAAGGTGATGTCGTGCTCCTCGAGGATCTCGGCGAAGCGTGCATTCTCCGACAGGAAGCCGTAGCCGGGATGAATAGCATCGGCGCCCGTGATCTCGCAGGCCGCAAGCAGGCGCGGAATGTTGAGGTAGCTTTCCGAGGCCGGCGGAGGTCCGATGCACACGCTTTCGTCGGCGAGCCGCACATGCATGGCGTCGGCATCCGCGGTCGAATGGACGGCTACCGTGGCGATGCCGAGTTCCTTGCACGCCCGCTGGATGCGGAGCGCAATTTCACCACGGTTCGCAATCAGCACCTTGTCGAACATATCCGGACTCTGGCGCTCCGAGGCGTTGAGGGTGGAGGGCAGCCCGCTTCCGGCTGCCGCATCAATGATTATTCGATAATGACGAGCGGCTCGCCGAATTCGACCGGCTGGCCATTCTCGACGAAGAGCTGGGTCACAGTTCCCGACCGCGGGGCCGGAATGTGGTTCATGGTCTTCATCGCTTCGATGATCAGCAAGGTCTGGCCCTGCGAGACGCGGGAGCCGATCTCGACGAACGGACCGGCGCCGGGTTCAGGCGCGCGATAGGCGGTGCCGACCATCGGAGACTTCACGCAGCCGGGATGGCTGGCCGGATCGCCGGAAGTGGCTGCGGGCTGGCTGGCAGCGGTTGGCGCAAGTGCAGCGGGAGCGCCCGGAGCAGAAACCGGCGCCGTGATGGCCAGTGTGCGGGCGACCCGAACCTTCAGACCTGATTTCTCGATCTCGATTTCACTGAGGCCCGTCTCCTGTAGCAGCGCCGCGAGTTCGCGGATCATCTGCTGCTCGGGAGTGCCTCCGTTTTTCTGTTCTTTGCCCATATGATCCTGTCGCGGTTCAAAATCGCTATTTGAGCTCGGTCCTGATTTGCGCTCAGGCCCGTGAGGCGGGCTCCACGCCTAGAATTTCCGCCATGGCTTCCAGCGCGAGTTCGTAGACCTTGGGGCCGAACCCGCAGATCACGCCACGCGCGCCAAGCGAGATGTACGAATGATGGCGAAAACTCTCGCGGCGATGGACGTTCGAGAGATGAACTTCGATCGCCGGCAACTCAGCGGCATTGATGGCATCCAGCAGCGCCAGAGACGTGTGCGTGTATGCGCCGGCATTGAGGATGATCCCGCTTGCCTTGTCGCGACCTTCCTGGATCCACGTCACCAATTCGCCTTCGATATTGGATTGGCGACAATCAGCCTCCAGCCCAAGCAGTGCAGCGCGTGCACGAACCCGCTTTTCGACGTCGGCAAGCGTGGCCGAGCCATAGATCTGCGGCTCGCGCAGTCCAAGCATATTCAGGTTGGGTCCGTTGAGGACGTAGACGGGTTTCGGCATGGTGCTTCTTGAGACTTACCGGCAACGATGGAATTGCATTCGACGCAAAGCGCGCATCTGCAATCGAGAGCAGACAGCGCGCTTTACCAGCTTTCCGGCGGCGGCGAAAGTTGTTGGCGAAGAATGTTGTTGAGATACAACCCCGCCGTTAGCAGACTTGGCAACCGGCTTTCCGCGTTTCCGCAACAAGCTGCTGCAACCCGTCAGCCGGCAGGAAGCCGACGTTCACCCTGGAATCGACGATGAAACCGGGCGTTCCTTCGATTCCGAGCGATTGTGCGATCGCAGACGTCGACTTGATCGCAGCGTCGTAGGCGGGATCAGCCATCTCAGCCTTCAGCTTCTCCACATCCAGCCCGACCTTCTGCGCGATCGTGAAGACATTGTCTTTGGTCACTTGACGCTCTTTCATCAGCGCCACGTGGAAATCCCAGTATTTTTCCTGCTTCTGTGCGGCCATGGCAGCTTTCGCAGCAATCACGGAATTTTCGCCAAAGATTGGGAATTCTTTCAATACGATCTTCAGCTTGGGATCGGCCTTCGAAAGCTTCATCAATTCATCGACAGCCCGTTTGCACCATCCGCAATTATAGTCGAAGAACTCGACAACTGTGATGTCGCCCTTGGGATCGCCGAGAACGAAGTCCTTCGGGGCTGCGAAGATCGCGTCCTTGTTCTGGACGATGAATTTCTGGTGCTCGGCGGCTTGCGCCAAAGTCTGACGATTTTCGAGTTCCTTGCCGACCTCGATCAGGATCTCCGGATTCTTCAGCAGGTAATCCTTGACGATCTGCTCGATGGCCTTGGTCTGATCGGCGTTGAACTGGCCGCTGCCAGCAGCGCCAGTCGAAACTGCCGGAGCGCTACCCATGGTTGCGACAAAGCCGAGCGATAAAAGTGCTGCAACGCCTGCAAGAGCGCCTTTTTTAGTGGTCAGCGCATCTGTGAGCGCAAGAACCCTGGTGAATGACATGTTGTCGTACCTTTTCATGAGCCTGGCCACTCGGCCAACCATATCAAGCGACTGGTAGAACTTAGCTTTCGTGACTTAACGCCCGGTTGCTTAGAGGTCGCCATCCAACTTGTAGGAAATGATGTCGTCCATCTTAATCCAAGCTGGCGAACCTTGCTTCAAACTCCGTTGAGCACGCTTAGCAAAGATTTGCGCCTGCTTCACGTCGCCCTCCAGGAAAGTCGCTTGAGCGATAGCTGCATCGGCATCTGCTTGTCGCTTCAACCTATAGTAGGCATCGCCGAGCGCGCGGTAGGCCCGCGGGTTTTCGTCGTCGATCAATGATCGGCGCAGCAGGTCCGCGGATTCGTTAACGACACTTGGATCGTTTGACGAGAGCAGCGCCGAGGCGAGCTGAACGCGGATCAGGCTGGCGTTGTTCGACAGCCTGAGCGCCTGCCGAAGCGGGGCAATCGCATTCTGGGACTGTCCCGCGCGACTCAAGAGATCGCCCTTCAATTCATAGAAATGTGCATTGTTGGGTTGCTCGCGGATCAGCCCATCGATCTCGGACAGCGCCGCAGGCAACGCGCTTTGCCCTCCCTGCATAAATCGGGCGATGGCGCGCGCATAACGGGCGGGCAGGGAATTGTCGGACTGAGGATAGCGATTGAAGACCACCTGGGGACGATCCAGATAGCCCGCCAGCTTTGCGCGCATCATGTCATGGCGCAGCTGAAGCTGCGGTGAGTCGACGGTTCGGAAATTGGGGCTCTTCTCGACAAGATTGCGCAATTGCGCGAGACGGTCCATCGCAACCGGATGGCTACGGACGAACGCGTCCTTCTGGGCGTCAGAGATGAACTCCTGCTGGGCGAAGCGCTCGAACGTTTCCAGCATACCCTGACCCGATTGACGGGTGGCGTTGAGGTAACGCAGGCCGGCCTGGTCGGCGGCAGCTTCCTGTGAACGCCGCTCTGCCAACAAAGACCGCATGATCAATTCATCACCCGCCACGGCTGCCGCACCCGAACCAGTGGCGATGGCGACGCCAAGACCCAGCATGCGCACGAGCAGGGCACGTGTCTGGTCACGGGCAATGCGCGCGCGCAGTGCAGCCAGATGGCCGCCTGCGATATGGCCGGCTTCGTGGGCAATCACGCCGATGACCTGGTTTGGTGTATCTGCCTGTGTCAGAGCGCCTGTGTGAATGAAGACGTTGCGCCCGTCGAGAACGAACGCGTTGAAGACATCGCTGCGGACGATGCGGATTGAAACGCG
>JAEYYQ010000558.1 GCA_023428365.1 Pseudomonadota bacterium
TCAAGTATCCCGACCTGTTCTTCATCGACGGCAAATGGTCCAAGCCATCAAGCGCGTCCAAGATCACTGTCCTTAATTCCGCAACCGAGGAGTTGTTCGCGCAGGTTGCGGAGGCGCAGGAGGCCGACGTCAATCGCGCCGTTGAAGCGGCGCGCAAAGCCTTCGACCACGGCCCCTGGCCGCGCATGTCGCATGCCGAGCGCGCCGGGTATCTGCGCGCGATCGCTGATGAGTTCGACAAGCGCGTCGAAGAAGGAGCACTGATTTGGACCACAGAGTCCGGCCTGCTCCACAACATCGCGACGACCCGCGCTGCCGCACTGAGTTACACCTATAACTTTTACGCCGGTCTCGCAGACACGTTTCCATTCCAGGAGCGGCATACGCCGCGTGCTGGCGGCAATGTCGGCCTGTTGGTGCGCGAGCCTGTGGGTGTCGTTGGCGCGATTATCCCCTGGAATGGACCGCCAGGCCTGATCGCCAATAAGTGTGCACCAGCACTTCTCGCGGGCTGTACCGTTGTTGTGAAGGCTTCACCGGAAGCTCCAGGTGCTGCCTACATCATCGCAGAAGTTTGCGAGAAGATCGGCCTGCCGCCTGGCGTCCTCAATATCGTAACCGCCGACCGTGAAGTCTCCGAGCTTCTTGTTCGCCATCCCGGCATCGACAAGATCACGTTCACTGGATCAACCGCTGCCGGGCGCCGCATTGCCTCGATTTGTGGTGACCGCATCGCACGCTGTACGCTTGAGCTAGGCGGCAAGTCTGCCGCTGTCATTCTGGACGATTATGACGTTGGCACCGCTGCGAAAACTATCGCTGGCCGCGCTACCTTCCTAACTGGCCAAGTCTGCTCCTCGCTGACACGTATCGTCGTGACCAAGGCTCGTCACGATGCACTCGTGGACGCGCTGAGTGAGTCGTTTGGCAAGGTGAAGGTTGGTGATCCGTTCGACCCGACATGCGAGATGGGGCCCTTGGCCATGAGCCGTCAGCGAGATCGTGTCGAAGGCTATATCGAGAAGGGCAAGGCAGAAGGAGCCAAGCTCGCAGCCGGTGGCAAGCGCCCGGCGCACCTCAATCGTGGCTACTTCATCGAGCCTACGGTGTTCGCCAATGTCGATAACAATTCGACGATCGCGCGAGAGGAAATTTTCGGCCCCGTCCTGTCGGTGATCCCCGCTGAGAATGAGGCGAACGCGGTTGAGATCGCCAACGACACAATCTATGGCCTGAATGCGTCAGTCTTCACCAATGATGTCGAGCGGGCCTACGCGACCGCACGCCAGTTGCGATCGGGCACGGTCGGGCACAACTCGTTCCGGACTGATTTCAGCATCGCTTTTGGCGGCTTCAAGCAGTCCGGCATAGGTCGCGAAGGTGGCACGGAAGGACTGCTGCCGTATCTCGAGACGAAAACCATTATCCTCGACGATATGCCGAAATCGGCCGGTCGCGTCGTCGGCTAGTATGGTGATGGAGCTTGGGTCGGCCTTGTGCGGCTGGACCCAACCTGCGCTCGAGGTGCACATGTGTGAAAGTAACCCAGCCGTTAGATCACACGCCTGATGGCCGAGTATGCACCGTTGGTCCGGAGTGTCACCGTGACGTCGGCTTTGCCGCGGTTGCGCCAAAACCAGCCGTGGTTGCTGTCGAACTGAGCATCGAGCGTGCCCTTGGCTCCCGGCACGCCGCGGCCCTTCTCGTAGCTCCTTTCAGAGCCGCCGCCGTCGCCGTGCAGATCGAAATTGACCACACCGCCCGCGACCGACCAGTCGAACTGGACCTTCTGACCTTTGGTCATGGTCAGTTTCACCTCAGCGCCCTTCTTCGACGCGAAATCAAGCGACGCAAAGCTCAGTTGGTCGCCCATCGCAGCCCCCTCGAATCAATGGCATCAGCCTGCCATGATCGACGGGTTGTTCAAAGATTTAGGAAGGCGGACCGACTCGAGCTGCATCTCGTTTGACGGTCTCGGAAGCGTGAACGGGTGGAAGAACGCTGCTTCGCCCTCAACCTAAAAATGGACTAGCCGAAAGTCTTTGTGCCGCTCAATCAGGTCTTTGCACCGCGTGAGCGATCTGAGGGCCAGCGGCAAGCCTGACACGCCGACAGTCGGATGCACACGGGCCATCCGAGTCGAGAGGTTTGGGTCCCGCGCGATGCAACACGCACTTTGAGGGCATGATCGTGGCCGTTGTTACACCTCTGGAGTCGCACTGGCCATCCGCAGATCCGTTCACAATCAGAGCATAGCCATTCGGTTCGAGGGGCGGCCAGAACAGCGATACATTTGGAGCTAAAGCAATATTTTTTGCCGCGCTGTTGCCCAGGACGCAGCGTAGAACACCACTTTCCAAGGTTACAGAGACAAAACTCGTGTGCGGGCTTTTTTCGGCAACGGTGAGTAAATAAGCATTACATCCGTACTCCGCGATTACGTCCGCAAGTGCTGGGGCTGCCACCGCTGAGATCTCCTGACGAGGTACAGAAGGGCATTCTGCATCATCCGGAGCTGCCGCCACAAGTGCGCGCACAAGTTCATGAGGACTTGTCCGCAAATTACGGTGCTTTCGTATCTCCATGAAGGTTGCGCGAGTAGCCACCGACCCGACCCCTCAATGGGGATACATCGTCAAGGTCGGAGTTCCTCATGACTTGGAGCCGCCAGTGCGTCCGCGACTAGGGTCTCAGGTTTGTCACGGGTCGGGATTGGTCAGCATCTTGGGAGAAACCGACGATCGCATGAGGATCACCCAACGCACTCCGGCAACGAAGTGGGGACAGGCGGCGGCCACGCGCGCGCTTGCGCGTCATCAAACGGCCGAGCACCAGGGCGTCTGCTGGTCAATTGCGCGTCTCTGTTGATGGCGATGGGCAACCACGGATGCGGACCACCCTTCCCTTAGCGCTCTTTTCCTCTGTGATCCGACGGCAGCGAGACTGCCTAGCTTCGTATCGAAATACCAGGATTAAACGTGCGATAAAATTCATTTGTCAAATAGTTACGAGAGCCGCAAGCTCTCCGATTGGCAGGTGTTGATTTTTCGGCATCGAGGCGCTGGTTTGGAGGCTTGGAATGGTAGTAACGACGGACCGCGACGAAGAATCGCGCGCCTCGTTTCCCTTTCTTAGCCGCAGTCACTCGATTGCGGGACTAGGATTTTCACGGTGACTCGTTCCGCCAGCCGCCCTATGCGTTCATCTCTGTATCGGCAAGTCTACACGTTCAGCGCTCGTTGCGCCTGCTGGATACGGCGATAGGCGCTCGGGTTACGGTCCCTGAGGGTCGTGGTATACGGTATCTATCGAGCAAGATGCAGGAGTTCGACATGGGCAGACAAGGGAAGCAGAATTACGAGCGACTCACGGAACCGCTCGTTCGCGACGACGGTGTATTGCGCCCTGCCTCTTGGGATGAGGCGCTTGATCGCG
>JAEYYQ010000583.1 GCA_023428365.1 Pseudomonadota bacterium
GCTCGGCCCCGGCCTGTAGCTCCTGACCATAGCTGGCGTAGCGGCCGGACATGGGGCCGGCCAGCCCAACCACGAGATCGTCAGCCGCGGTTGCAGCCCCGGCAGGCGCCGCAACGAGCATCAAGGCGGCCGCAATTCTTGTTGCGGATACCCATCCAAGGTGCGCGGTCAGCGTCAGTAAATGTGCGGGCACAACGATGCACTCGGAATAGAAAAAGGGAAGGCAGCACGAGCTGCCTTCCCTCGGATTACTGTCGAATGCAGCGCGTGGCTTACATCTGCTCGTAGGTGATCTTGCCGTCGCCCTGCTTTTTCCACACGTACATCGTGTAGTCGGCGTCCGTACGGTCACCTTTCTTGTCGAACGAAATGTCACCAAGCACGGTCTTGAACGGCTTACCCGAACGGGTTGCCTCGGCGACCTTCTTGGGATCTGTCGAGTTGGCCTGGGCTGCCGCCTGAGCGATGATCTGCATCGAAGCGTAGCCGTACAGCGTATAGGCTTCCGGCTTGAAGTTCTTGTCGATGAACTTCTTCACCACGGCCGCCGCTTCGGGCTTCTTCTGCGGATCCGGCGCAAACGTCATGAGCGTACCCTCGACGCCCGGCCCAGCAATCGCCGCGAACTCGTCGGTGACGATACCGTCACCCGACATGAGAACCGCGTTGACGCCCTGGTCGCGCATCTGACGCACGATCAAGCCGCCTTCGGTATGCAAACCGCCCCAGTAAACAATGTCAGCACCCGCAGCCTTGATCTTGGAAACGAGAGCCGAGAAATCCTTCTCGCCGGTGTTCACACCTTCGTAGAGAACTTCCTTGATGCCGGCAGCGTTGACGGCCTTCTTGGTTTCGTCGGCCAGCCCCTTACCGTAGGTGGTCTTGTCGTGAACGACAGCGATCTTCTTGCCCTTCAGGTTGTCGACGATGTACTTGCCGGCAACTTCACCCTGCTGGTCGTCACGACCGCAAACGCGGAGAACGTTCCAGAGATTCCGATCCGTAACGCGCGGATTGGTCGATGCGGGCGTCACCATGAACACGCCATTCTCGGCGTACACTTCCGACGCAGGCATCGAGACGCCCGAGTTGAAGTGGCCGATGACGTACTTCACGCCATCGCCGACGAACTTGTTGGCGACTGACACACCCTGCTTGGGATCGGACACGTCATCGCCGAAGACCACTTCGATCTTCTGGCCGTTGATGCCGCCAGCAGCGTTGATGTCCGCAGCAGCCTGCTCAGCGCCGTTCTTCATCTGCGCGCCGAACGCGGCATTCGGGCCGGTCAGCGGACCGCCGACACCGACCTTGATTTGTGCATTGGCGGCACCGGCCAGCGCGACGCTCGCCGCCAGCGCAACTCCTGACAACCACACCTTATTCATGAAGGACTCCCTTATGGACGGACACAGGTACCAATTGACCTCAAAAGCATGGCGCTCTTCAGGTCAAAGTATCTTGAAGCCTCATGATCCTCCGAAATGGACCCGAAGTCACTCAAGAATTAAGTAGGGATCATTCGGTTTCGACCGTTTTGCGCCGCCAACCGAAAGGCCCCATTGCGGTGAACAACCAGGAATACTGGGAGGATATTTGCAACGCGCGCATTCTACGATGCCCGAGAACCGCCAGCGTCAGCAGAACTGCGTAGTCCACCAGCCAATTTTGCGGTGGCAGCAAGGGCTCTTCGAACAGGGCAAAGTGCAGAAACCTGACACCAGCCGTCAGCAGAAAAGCATACGCCGGCACCTGCCAGAACGGCCGCCACGTCTGGGCGATCGCCTTGCCTGTCACCCAGGCCGCCGAGCCGCCGAGCACAACCGTCAGCAGGATGAAGACCCATCCGCCGTTTTCACTCGACTGATAAAGCCATTCCGGCATCAATCGCTCCTCAATGGCGGCCGCCTTCCAGATAGGCCGATTGCACCTCGGGCCGCGCCAGCAACTCCCGCCCCGAACCGCTCATCGTAATGACGCCATTCACCATCACATAGCCGCGATGGGCGAGCCGCAAGGCGTGGAACGCGTTCTGTTCAACCAGGAAGATCGTCATTCCTTCCCGCCGGTTGAGATCTTTAAGAACAGAGAAAATCTGCTTCACGATAAGCGGCGCCAAGCCCAGAGACGGCTCATCCAACAACAGGAGTTTGGGACGGCCCATCAGCGCACGAGCGATCGCCAGCATCTGCTGCTCGCCGCCGGACAATGTCCCGCCGCGCTGCATCAGGCGCTCTTTGAGACGGGGGAACAGCGTACACACGCGCTCCAGGTCTTCCTCGAAGTGCGCGAGACCGTCCATCTCGGCGCCCATCTGCAGGTTTTCGAGAACCGTCATGCGCGGGAAAATCCGACGCCCTTCCGGTGACTGCGCGATGCGCTTCCGGGCAATCTCGTGGGTGGGCATATTGGTGATGTCGGCGCCGTCGTAAACGATACGCCCTTCCCGCGCCCGCGGGTTGCCGAACACCGTCATCATCAGAGTCGACTTGCCGGCGCCGTTGGCCCCAATGAGCGTGACGATCTCGCCCTGGTTCACGTCCAGATCGACGCCGCGCAACGCGATGATGTTGCCATAATACGTGGTGACACCGCGCACCGATAGCAGAGGCTCGCTCACAGTCCGGCCTCCGCCTCTGCCTGCTCGACTTCCTCGTCTTCGACACCGAGATAGGCGGCGATCACCTTCGGGTCGTTGCGAACTTCCTCGGGCGTACCGTCGGCGATCTTGGTGCCGTATTCGAGAACGATGACGTGATCGGAGATTTCCATCACCACGCTCATGTCGTGCTCGATGAGAAGAACGGACGTGTTGTGCTCATCCCGGATCGCGCGCAACAGATCATTCAATTGCGCCGATTCACGCGGATTGAGCCCGGCGGCCGGTTCATCCAGGCACAGCAGAACCGGATCCGTACACATCGCGCGTGCAATCTCGAGCCGGCGCTGGTCGCCATAAGGCAGTTCTCCGGCGGAATCGTCAGCGCGATCGATAAGTCCGATCTTTTCAAGCCACTGCACCGCGCGATCGACGGCGTCGCGCTCGGCCGCGCGATAGCTCGACGCTCCGATCAGCCCGAGCAGGGACAACCCCGACGCGCGCATCAGCGGATTGTGTTGGGCCACGACCAGATTTTCCAGCACGGTCATGCCGGAGAACAGGCGGATGTTCTGGAACGTGCGCGCCACCCGTGCCTTAGAGGCAATCTGGAAATCCGGCATGCGCTCAAGCAGATAAAGACCGCCGCCATCATGATGCGCCCAGCGCTCTCCCGTTCCGGTCAGCGCATCGATCGCCTCGATACTTGCGGGCACCGGCTGCGCGAGAGCGATGCGGCCGCTGCTCGGCTTGTAGAACCCGGTGATGCAGTTGAAGACCGTCGTCTTGCCGGCGCCGTTGGGGCCGATCAAAGCAGTGATGTCTCCGCGCCCAACGACAAAGGACATGTCGTGGACCGCGATCAAGCCGCCGAAGCGCATCACAAGATGCTCGACGGTCAGCAGGGGATCGGTTTCCCAGCGGCTCACCCGTGCCCCTCTTTCACATGTTCACCGGACACGACCTTCGCTTCCTTGTGGAATAGCGTCGGCGTTCGGGTCGAAATCAGGCCACGCGGTTTCCAGATCATCACGACGACCATCGCCAGTCCGAACAGCAGCATTCGATAATGCGTCGGTTCGAACGCGTCACCGAATACCAGCTTCAGCCAGTCGAGTTCACGCAGAATTTCGGTTCCGCCGATCATGACAATGGCTGCGATCGCGACACCGATCTGGCTGCCCATGCCACCAAGAACGACGATCGCAACGATGACCGCGCTCTCCATGAAGACAAACGATTCCGGCGAGATGAACCCCTGCCGCGCCGCAAAGAACGCTCCGGCAAATCCACCGAACATCGCCCCGGTGGCGAACGCGGTCAGTTTTGTCGCTACCGTATTGATGCCCAGCGCACGGCACGCAATTTCATCCTCGCGCAAAGCCTCCCAGGCTCGGCCGACCGGAAGGCGTCGCAATCGGATCGTGACCCAGTTGGTGAGCAGCGCCAGCACAAGGATGACGTAATAGAGGAAAATCGTCCGGTAGAGCGGTGTGAACTCCAGTCCGAACACCGCAGCAAAACCTGTATCGCTGGCATTGAACGGGATACCGAAGAACGTTGGACGGGGTATGCCGGAAATGCCCGCATAGCCTCCGGTCACGTCAATCCAGTTGATGAGCACCAGACGGATGATCTCACCGAATGCCAGGGTGACGATGGCCAGATAGTCGCCGCGCAAGCGCAGAACCGGGAAACCGAGCAGGACTCCCCAGAACGCGGCCATGATCCCCGCCAACGGCAGGCAAAGCCAGAACGAAAGCCCGAACTGCGTCGTCAGCAACGCCGCCGAGTAGGCTCCCACGGCGTAGAATGCGACATAGCCGAGGTCCAGCAAACCAGCGAGGCCGACAACGATATTCAAACCCCAGCCCAGCATGATGTAGATCAGGATCTGGATGCCAAAGTTGTCGATCCACTTAATCGACCCGCCCATGCCGCTTAACTCGATGGCCAGGAACGGATAGGCGGCAAGCAGCCCTAGTCCGAGCACCGCGAACAACCGGGATGCGCCGTCGGGTAAGGCGATCGTCCGGGTCTTCTTCTTCACGCGTTGTGGACGCGCGGGCAGGATGGCGAGCACGAAGCTGACCGCGAAGGCCAGCGCCACCATGATCGCCACGAGTCCCCAGCGCGGCTGCAGAATCAGCTGGTTGCTGAAATCCGTATCGGTGCGCAGCGCGACGATCGGGAACGCGAGCCCGAAGGCAATGAGTGCAGCCCAGCAGGCTCGCTTGAGAGCCGCAATCCAACTCGGAGTTTTCACCACCACGCTGCGCTCTGCGGCAACAGTCGCCATGATGTCAAACCTTCTCAACTTCAGGCCGCCCGAGGATACCGGATGGCAGGAAGATCAGAGTAATTGCCAGGATCGAGAACGCAGCGACGTCCTTGTAGTCGATCGAGAAGTAGGCGGACCACATCACCTCGATCAAACCAATGAGCAAACCACCCAAAACCGCGCCGGGCAGTGATCCGATACCTCCAAGCACCGCTGCGGTGAATGCTTTGATGCCCGGCACGAAACCGTCGGCAAAGTTCACCACGCCATAATAGACCATGTACATCACACCAGCGACGGCAGCGAGTGCGGCGCCCATAATGAAGGTGATGGAAATCGTACGGTCGACGTCGATGCCCAGCAACGAGGCCATCCTGCGATCCTGCTCGCAGGCTCGTTGCGCGCGGCCGAGCGGCGTCTTCTGCACCACGTACCAGAACGCACTGAGCAGCACGACGGTCATCACCATAATCAGAATCTGCTTATAGGACAGCGTCACCGAACCGGGCCCGCCGACATCGAGATGAATCACCTCGTTCAGCATCGGCGGCAGCGGCTTGTTGCGCGGTCCCTGCAGCACCTGGACGAGATTCATCAGGAAGATCGACATGCCGATCGCGGAGATCAGCGGCGCCAGGCGGAACGAGCCTCGCAACGGTCGATAGGCCAGCCGCTCGATGGTCCAGCTCCACAGAGAGGTCAGGAACATTCCCGCAAGCAGGACGATCATCAGCGCCATCAGCAGCGAGCCGAGGCCGAGAACCTGAGTGAGAATGAGGAAGAAAATCAGTGCAATGAAGGTCGATACCATGAAAACATCGCCGTGCGCGAAGTTCACCATCCCGATGATGCCGAACACCATCGTGTAGCCAATGGCAATCAGGCCGTAGATCGAACCGAGAGTCAGGCCGTTGATGACCTGCTGAACGAAATATTCCACTCGGTGCTCTCCCCCTCCAGCCAGCAGATGATTTGTAAGCGTCCCAGGTTTTCCGTCAAAGCCTGTTTTTATTGCTGCCGTGCAGCATTTTTCAGCTTAGCGCCCTTTCGGGCGGCACATAGTCGTAGCCCAATGCCTCGGCGACCGGCTCGCACGTCACCTTGCCATTCCAGATGTTCAGCCCGTTGCGCAGATGTCGATCTTCACCGAGCGCACGCTGCCAGCCCTTGTTCGCAAGCGCAACCACGAACGGCAGCGTGGCGTTGTTGAGAGCATGTGTCGAAGTCTTCGGCACACCGCCGGGCATGTTGGCGACGCAGTAATGGATGACGCCATCGACGACATAAGTCGGCTCGTCATGCGTGGTGGGACGGGACGTCTCCGCACAACCGCCTTGATCGATAGCGACATCGACGATGACCGAGCCCGTACGCATGGTCTTCACGTGTTCGCGTGTGATGAGCTTTGGTGCCTCGGCTCCGGGAATAAGCACGCCGCCGATCACCAGATCGGCATCCCTGAGATGGCGATCGACAGCATCGCGCGTCGAGAAAACTGTATTGAGAGGCCGTCCGAAATGGCTCCAGAGACGGCGCAGCACATCGACATTCCGATCAATCACCCAGACGTCCGCCCCCATTCCCAGCGCGATGTGGACAGCATGTGTACCGAATACGCCGCCGCCAAGCACTACGACTTTCGCCGGATCAACTCCGGGCGCACCGCCGCGGCTACGTGCGTCCCGAGATCGACGAGTCGCTCTCGCTCGATCTCGTCGAGTGCCGCCACCCGATCGTCGAGACGCTCGCGGCCGCCGGCTCGTTCGTGCCCAACGACGTGTCCGTCGACGCCGAGGAGCAGCGCCTGCTCGTCATCACCGGCCCCAACATGGCCGGCAAGTCGACGACGATGCGCGAGGTCGCGCTCGCCGCGATCATGGCGCAGATGGGCGCGTTCGTCGCCGCGAGCCGCGCGCGCATCGGGCTCGTCGATCGCGTGTTCACG
>JAEYYQ010000634.1 GCA_023428365.1 Pseudomonadota bacterium
GTCGCGTTTATGTCTGAAAGACCGGCGTCCTCACGCCCCAGCAACCTCTGCTCCAGCCGAGGATAACCATGCAGAAGTTTACGACCCTGACTGGCGTGGCCGCGCCATTGCCGATGATCAACGTCGATACCGACGCGATCATTCCCAAGCAGTTCCTGAAGACCATCAAACGCACCGGCCTCGGCAAGTCGCTGTTCTTCGAGCTTCGTTATGACGAAGAGGGGAAGGAAAAGCCCGACTTCGTGCTGAACAAGCAAGCCTATCGCAACGCCGAGATCCTGGTGGCCGGCGAGAATTTCGGCTGCGGGTCGAGCCGCGAGCACGCGCCGTGGGCGCTCCTGGATTTTGGCATCCGATGTGTCATCTCGACCGGCTTCGCCGACATCTTCTACAACAACTGCTTCAAGAACGGCATTCTGCCCATCAAGGTGAAGCCGGAGGAGCTGGAAAAGCTGCTGGACGATGCCGATCGCGGCTCGAACTCCAGGCTGACGATTGATCTGGAGAACCAGGAAATCCGCGGCCCCGATGGCGGCTCGATCAAGTTCGACATCGACGAGTTCCGCAAGCACTGCCTGCTCAACGGCCTGGACGATATCGGCCTGACCATGCAGAAGGAAACCTCGATCGAGGCGCATGAGAAGCACCTCGCGGAGGCCCGCCCCTGGGCCTGACGCACGCAGCGGAGGCTCCAAGCGAACATGAGTGGACAACTGCCGACAAGCATGCGTCACATCGCGGTCGAAAAGCCGGGCGGACCTGACGTTCTCGTGATGGCGGAATCGCCGGTGCCTCAACCCGGCCCCGACGATGTTCTCATCCGCGTCGCGGCAGCTGGTGTGAACCGTCCGGATATTCTGCAGCGCTCGGGCTCGTATCCGCCCCCGCCCGGCGCTTCACCGTTGCTGGGCTTGGAAGTCGCCGGAACGGTCGTTGCGACGGGAAGCGACGCTGGCGGTTGGAAAGTCGGCGATAAAGTTTGCGGCCTCGCCAATGGCGGCCGCTACGCCGAGTATTGCGTGGTTCCGGGCCGCCAATGCCTACCCCTGCCGAAGGGTTTTGATTTCATCCGTGCCGCGGCCCTGCCCGAGACCTTCTTCACGGTCTGGGGAAACGTCTTCAACGCCCAGCGCGGCAACCTGCAGACTGGCGAGAGCTTTCTCGTCCACGGCGGCGGGTCGGGCATCGGCACTACGGCCATCCAGCTCGCCTCAGCTCTCGGCGCCACGGTCTATACGACGGCCGGCAGTGATGAGAAATGCGCGATGGCACTTAAGCTTGGCGCTAAAGCAGCCATCAACTATCGCCAGCAGGATTTCGTGCAGGAGATCAAGAGCCTCACGGATGGCAAGGGCGTCGACGTCATCCTCGATATGGTCGGCGGCGAGACGGTTGCCCGGAATATCGCATCTCTGAACCGCGACGGCCGACTGGTGTTCATCGCTTTCATGCAAGGCAGCAAGGTCAATGTTGACCTCATGCCCGTGATGCTAAAGCGCCTGCGCATCACGGGAAGCACACTCCGTCCGCAAACACCAGAGCAGAAGGCGGCTATCGCATCCGCTCTGAAGGAGAAGGCGTGGCCGCTGCTCGACCAAGGCCGATGCGCTCCGGTGATCCACGCGACATTCCCGCTGGAAAAAGCGGTGGATGCTCATGCGCTGATGGAATCCAATACGCATATCGGCAAGATCGTTCTGATCGTCGATCCCGCTCAAGCCGGCAGTGCGTGACCCTCACGCGCTGCGAACGCGACCCGCTTCCCAACCGATGAGCGCGCGTTTGCGTGTCAGTCCCCAGTGGTAACCGCCGAGGCCGCCATCACTGCGTAAGACGCGATGACACGGCACCACGAACGAGATTGGATTGCGGCCAACCGCTGTACCGACCGCACGCGATGCCGTCGGTTGGCCGATATAGCGGGCGATGTCGGCGTAACTCACAGCCTTGCCCATCGGAATGCGCAATAGCGCCTCCCAGACGCGTACTTCGAAATCGGTGCCAATGAGGACGAGCCGCACCGGCTGCTCTCGCTGCCATTTCGCCGGATCAAAGATGCGCTCAACGTGAACCTGCGTCTGTTCCGGCGCTTCAGTATATCGCGCGAGCGGCCAACGTCGCGTCATGTCGGCCAAGGCTTCGGCGCGGGTCTGCCCTTTGTCTTCATCGACAAATGCCAGCCCTGCAACGCCACGCCCCGTGGCCATCAGCAGCGCCTCACCAAACGGCGAATCGTGGAAACCATAGGCGATCTCAAGCCCCTCGCCGCGCCGCTTGTAGTCGCCGGGTGTCATGGCTTCATGATCGAGAAACAGATCATGCAGGCGACCGCCACCGGACAGTCCGACCTCATGCGCGCACGCCAGAACACTCGCGGAGTCCGATAGCAAGGCACGTGCATGATCGGCAGTAACGGCCTGCACGAACTCCTTCGGACTCAAACCGCACCACCGCTTGAACAGCTTCTGGCAGTGCTGCGGGCTGAGCGTCAAATGGTTCGCCAGTCGATCGAGGTCAGGCTGCTCTTCCCAGGTTTCCGAAAGAAACGCGATAGCCCGCCGCACGTGAGCATAATCGCGCGCGGTGTGCTCACTCGGGATCGGTTCTGGTTGAATTTCAAGTCGCTGTAACATGGTGTGATGCCTGTCTTGCCAAGCTGGCCAGCACAATCATTTCGGCAAACACTACGGCGTTCGTCGATGGCGTACGACCCGATTCTTGGCGTGCCATACAAAGTTCCGCAGCTTCAGATGCGCGGGCCGCCCCGTGCCGCAACCAGTGACTCTTTGAGAGCATCGGCAAAGTCCCGGCGCTCGTCGTCACTCAGGAATTGCGCGATCCGCATCTCACGGCCATGTGAGGCCAAGCGCAGATCGGTATGTCCGTCGGGATCTTCACGCAACAGCACGCGCACCCAGAACGGGTTAAACTCGAACGACTCCGAACGCCCTTTCGGATCAACGCGGGTCAGCAGACAGGCCTCGCGTGTCACCTCCACGGTTTCGTAGGCGCGTCCCGATTGATAATTGAGCTTGAAGGCAATGTAGATCAGCAGGACGTCCAGCCCGAAGAAACCGAACACCGGCCATGCGCCCATCATGAGGAACGTGACGCCGACGGCAAAACTGACGAGGCCGATCGCGCTCATCAAGATCAGAAACCCGGTCGGACTCAGCGATCGATGCGGGGATAGGACGGCGCGGAACTCGAAAGCGGGTTGCGCAATGTCGGTGTTCTCAGCCATGTGT
>JAEYYQ010000650.1 GCA_023428365.1 Pseudomonadota bacterium
ACGAACAAAAATGAGCGCATTTCCTGGATTTCCTCGCCTCAGGCGTCTTGTGGCTTCTTGCGCATGAAAGCTTGCCGCCGGCATTCGGCCACGAGATCTCCATGCTGATTGTAGGCGCGATGATGGAACTCGACGAGACCGGCATCGGGCCGTGAGCGGCTCTCTCGCTTCGCCAGTACTTCGGTTTTCACGCGTATCGTATCGCCATGAAAAACGGGCTTGCCGAATTTCACCTCGGTCATACCGAGATTAGCAATAGTGGTGCCGAGCGTGGTGTCGGACACTGAAATGCCGATCATCAGGCCCAGCGTGAACAGGCTGTTGACCAGCGGCTTGCCCCACTCAGTGCTGGCGGCGAACTGGTGGTCGATGTGCAGGGGCTGCGGATTGAGCGTGAGACAGGAAAACAGCGTGTTGTCCATCTCTGTAACCGTTCGGCCAATCGCATGTTCGAAGATGCGGCCGACCTCGAATTCCTCGAAATAGAGTCCTCCCATCCTGTGCTCCTTGCTGATCAGTAGCGAAACTGCTCCGACAGGATGCGCTCGTCCAGACTGTGTCCCGGATCGAACATCATATAGAGGTCAATCTGGCGCGCTTCCTCGACATCAACGCACACGACAGCGCGCGTCTCAGCGTGATCGGCCACCGCGCTGACAGGGCGTTTGTCGGCCTCCAAGACGGTGATGCGGATATGCGCGCCATTCGGCAAGAGTGCGCCGCGCCAGCGTCGCGGTCGGAACGGGCTGATCGGCGTCAGCGCCAAAAGCGGCGCATCGATCGGCAGGATCGGGCCGTACGCCGAGAGATTATAGGCGGTAGAGCCAGCGGGCGTTGACACGAGCACGCCGTCGCAGATCAGCTCCTCCAGCCGCATCTTGCCATCGACCTCGATGGCCAGCTTCGCCGCCTGATGCGTCTGCCGGAACAGCGACACTTCATTGATCGCGAGTTCTCGATAGGTATTGCCGTGCCGGTCGCGGGCCGTCATCGCGAGGGGATGAATGCGGCTCACTTCGGCGCCTGCCAGCCGAGATCGCAGGTCATCCTCCCGATACTCGTTCATCAGGAAGCCGACCGAGCCGCGGTTCATGCCGTAGATCGGAATCTGATCCGTCATGTATTTGTGCAGCGTCTGCAGCATCAGACCATCGCCGCCGAGCGCGACAATCGCATCCGCCTCGCGCGGATCGACGTTGCCGTACTGCTGCGACAGCCGCGCCAAAGCGGCGCAAGCCTCAGCGTTATCGCTGGCTACGAATGCGATCTTCTCGAATTTGCGCGTCGGCTTTGGCATTCTGTGCGTTCGTTCCATAAGTCCGGCGCTGAAGATCCGGTAGGCGGAGGCTCGCTCAAGTGCAGGAAAACGACAAGGCCGTTCTCATCTACTCGACATTTCCGTCGCCGGAGGCTGCTGAAGTGGCCGGAACCAAGCTGGTGAACCAGGGCTTGGCGGCTTGCATCAACATCATTCCGGGCATGACATCCATCTATATCTGGGAAGGCCAGCTCCAGCGCGACAGTGAGGCCGTCATGGTTATCAAAACGCGCAAATCTCTGGCGGATGCAGCAATTGCGGAAGCAAGGCGGCATCATCCCTACGATAATCCGGCCTTCGTCGTTTTGCCTGTCGAAGGCGGGTCAGCCGACTTTCTGCGCTGGATCACGGAGCAGACGACGGATAAACGATAGACCCAGCGGCAAGGAGGTCAAAGTGCAGCACAAGCTCAATCCACGGCTGGCGGACGAACTGCGACGCGTCGCAGTTGTGCCGGTGCTGACCATCGACAAGGTGGAAACAGCGCTGCCACTCGCGCAAGCGCTGGTGCGGGGCGGCCTGACGATTCTCGAGATCACGCTGCGCACCCCCGTGGCGCTGGCCGCGATGCGGCAAATGGCCGAGAATATCCCCGGAGCCCTCATTGGCGCAGGCACCGTCCTGACGCCAGAGCAAGGCCAAGATGCCATCGACGCTGGTGCGCGGTTCCTGGTCTCTCCCGGCATGACGCCGAGCTTGCTGGAAGCCGCGCATGGCTGGAACGTGCCATTTCTGCCAGGCGCCGCAACGGCTTCGGAGGCGATGGCCCTGTCCGATCTCGGCTATCGTGTATTGAAGTTTTTCCCAGCCGAGCCCGCAGGCGGCGTGCCCGCCCTCAAGGCGCTCGGCGCCCCCCTCGCGGACATCAAGTTCTGCCCCACCGGCGGCATCGATCTCGCCAAAGCGCCGAGCTATCTCTCGCTGCCAAATGTGATCACGGTTGGCGGCTCGTGGGTCGCACCGGCCAAGGCAATCGCGGCCGGCGACTGGGACACCATCGAGAAGCTGGCGCGGGAGGCTTCCACTCTCCGCTGATTTTTCCGGCTAACACCACACACGCGACGAATGCCATGGCGCAGAATATCTACGACGACCCGCACTTCTTCGCGGCCTACAATCAACTTCCACGTTCGGTGGAAGGCTTGGCCGGAGCACCGGAATGGGCATCCATTCGCGCTCTGCTGCCGGACCTGAACGGGCGGCGCATCGTGGATTTGGGATGCGGGTTCGGGTGGTTTGCCCGGTGGGCGCGCGACCATGGCGCAGCCAGCGTTCTCGGCCTTGATATTTCCGAAAACATGCTCGCCCGCGCCCGTGCGGCGACGCCCGATCCTCGGGTTGAGTACATCGCGGCCGATCTCGACAGGCTGGAGCTTCCTGCAGGCAACTTCGATTTTGCGTTCAGTTCACTTGCGTTGCACTACGTCGTGGATTTCGCGCCTTTGGTCCGAACCGTTTATCGCGCACTGACACCCGGTTCATCGTTCGTATTCAGCATCGAACATCCGATCTTCATGGCACCCGACAGCCCCGGCTGGATGACGGTAGCCGATGGACGGAAAGTCTGGCCACTCAATGGGTATAGCCGCGAGGGAGAACGGACGACGAATTGGCTCGCGCCCGGCGTTGTGAAGCAGCACCGCACGTTGGGAACGACGCTGAACACGCTGATCGGCGCAGGCTTCAACATCCGTCACGTCGAGGAATGGCGGCCAACAGCGGAACAGCTCGCGCGACACCCGGAATGGGCCGGCGAACTGGAGCTGCCGACCTTCCTCATCATCGCCGCGCAGAGATAGCGGGCTGCCTTAACCCGCGATCTTCGAGAAATCGGCCACTTCCATCGTCGCGGCGCGGATCTGCGACAGCAGCCGCAGGCGGTTCTCGCGCAGCGCCGGATCGTCGGCGTTGACGGTCACCTTGTCGAAGAAGGCGTCGACCGGACGGCGCAACTCGGCCAGCGCCTGCATCGCGCCCTTGAAGTTCTCGACGTTGATGGCAGCGCGCGTGTCCTGCTTCACGCTCTCGATGGCGGCGGCGAGCTTCAGTTCCTCCGGCAGCTTGAGCAGCTTCAGATCGTAGTCGCCGTCGTAACTGGTTTTGTCCTTCTTCTCCTCGATGCCGAGGATGTTGTTACCGCGCTTCACGCCGGTCAGCAGGTTCGCGCCATCATCGGATTTCAGGAACTCACCCAGCGCTTCGACACGCTTCACGCTCAGCGCAAGGTCGTCCTGACCGGGCAGCGCGAAGACGGCGTCGATCAGGTCGTGGCGCGCGCCCTGTTCGCGGAGGTGGACCTTCAGGCGGTCGGCGAAGAAGGTGAGGAGGTCGACGCAGCTATCTGGAATTGAGCGGCCATTCCACTCTAGTTGCTGCCGCAAACGCGGCTTTCCCTCATTTCCCTGACCATCAAAAGGTTCGTCAGCCGAACAAAATGCGCCGATCAACGGCAGCCTTAAATCATTTTCCAACAATATCCGGATCACGCCCAGCGCGGCGCGCCGCAACTGATATGGATCGCCCGAACCTGTCGGCTTCTCGCCGATGGCCCAGAATCCAACCAGCGTATCGAGCTTGTCCGCCAGCGCCACCGCGATGGCGACCGTATCGCCCTCTTCCTCGCTCGGCACCGTGTCGGACGGCCCCTTCGGCTTGTAGTGCAGCTCAATGGCGCGCGCGATCTCGGGCTTCGTTCCCGCGGCTTCGGCGTAATACCGCCCCATCAATCCCTGCAATTCAGGGAACTCGCCAACCATGCCGGACACGAGGTCGGCTTTCGCCAACTGAGCCGCGCGCCGTGCATCCTCCGGCACGGCATCGACCGCGCCCGCAATCTGGAAGCTGAGTTCGGCGATGCGTTCGATCCGGTCCCGCTGGCTCCCGAGCTTCTCGTGGAAGGTCACGCTGCGCAGCGCGCTCGCCATCTCATCGAGCGGCTTTTTGAGATCCTGCTCCCAGAAAAACCGGGCATCGGACAGCCGTGCGCGGATCACCTTCTCGTTGCCCTCGACGATGGCCGTGCCGCCGTCCTTGGCGATCAGGTTCGAGACCAGCAGGAACCGGTTCGCCAGCTTACCGGTCTTAGGATCGCGCAGCGCAAAGCATTTCTGGTGCGTACGCAACGATGTGATGATCACCTCAGCCGGGACTTGCAAAAAGTCCTCATCAAAATGGCCCATCAGCACGGTTGGCCATTCGGTGAGACCGGCGTTTTCCGCCAGAAGCCCGGCATCCTCGACCAGTTGCAGCTTGTGCTTATCCGCCAGCGCGTGCGCCTGCTTCTCGATCTGCTTGGCGCGCTCCACCGGATCGAGATGCACTTTGTGCGCTTCGAGCTTCTTCTGGTAGTCGGCAAAGCTGTCAACCGCGAATGGCGTCTGGCCGTGGAAGCGATGGCCGCGCGTGGTGTTGCCGCTCTCACCGCCTGCGATCTCAAACGGCACGACCTTGCTACCCAGCAGGCAGATGATCGAATGCAGCGGCCGCACCCAGGTGAACGTGCCGGAGCCCCAGCGCATCGACTTCGGCCACGGGAAGCGGCGCATCACATCCGGCACCACCTCGGCGACGATCTCTCCAGCTGCACGGCCGGGCTTCTCGATGCGGGCGACATAGAAATCACCCTTCTTCGCGTCGGAAACGACCGTCGCCTCACCGATGGTCTTGAGACCGGCAGCTTTGAGAAACCCCTGCAACGCCTGCTCAGGAGCACCGACGCGCGGCCCCTTGCGTTCCTCGGAGATGCCCGGCGATTTCTCCGGTACGCCCTCGATAACC